>JAPDJQ010000086.1 GCA_029259015.1 Thermoplasmatota archaeon
ATCATTTATTGTAATGTATATTCCTAAATCTTCATCATAAACTGTTACATCATACAATGTTGTATCTCCAGTATTTGTTACAATGTATGTATATTCAATTTCATCTCCTATGTTAGCTGTTGTTGGATCTGCATCCTTTGTCAATGAAATTGATGATGTGTATTGTATTTCAACGCTTGCATCATCTTCATCATAGACTAATTCATCTAATATGTTGTATGCTGATGCATTTGCTGTATTTACAATTGGGCCTGGTAGATCATCTTCACTAACAGTATAATATGCATATCCAATTGCCCATTCTCCTGGAGAAAGTTCTGTATCATTTATTGTAATGTATATTCCTAAATCTTCATCATAAACTGTTACATCATACAATGTTGTATCTCCAGTATTTGTTACAATGTATGTATATTCAATTTCATCTCCTATGTTAGCTGTTGTTGGAGAAGCTTCTTTTGTGAGAGTAATGTTTGCTGTGACTACTTTAACTATTGCATCATCTTCATCATAAAGAGTTGTGTCAGAACATTTTTCTTTTCCAGAAACATTGGCAATGTTGACATTGATGCCACCATCCACTACAATGGCATCAAATTCAATGTATATATATTCACCTGCTGACAAGCCATTGCATTCATCACAATCATCATGGCAGCTTCCATTACAATCGCAATCACCGCACCCATCATGACAACCATCGCAACAATCATATTCATCACAACAGTCACAACCATCATCGCAATCATCGTCGCAACAGCTATCATCACATCCATCTTGGAAGAATAACCAAGTTAAATTCTTGCCCCACTGGATTGGCTCAATTGTGGCATTGCCTGCATATTCTAAGCATGGCGGAAGATAATCTGTTACATTAATGCAAACAATATCATCTAAACCAGCATTATATAATGTAATATTGAATCTAACTGTGTCACCTATACTGGCTATTATAACTTCGTCCCAATCCTGCTTTGTTTCATTCCAAACTTTTTTGGAAAGTTCCATCGAGGCCCCGCTGACTATATGCTGCTGATAATGCATCTCCTCCGTATTTCCGAGATAATCAACTGCATACCATCTTATTTCGTTCAATCCTTTATGAGTAAGATGAAGAGTAACATTATGATTGCAGAAAGAACTATCCACCATGACATCTACGATACCATTTCCATCCGAATCCCACCATATTTCGTAATAAATTCCTTCTACTCCAACGCCTCCATTGCATCCATAATCTGTTGCATTGAGCCATATTGGTGTAATTGGTGATACATATGTCAGTTTATTTCCATAAGCATCATATTCCCCGTACCACTGCTGTGGCGATCCAATCTCTTTATCAGTTTGTGGAGGAGTATTATCTACAAAAACATACTGATAGTTGCAGCAACATTCGTCGCAATCATCATGGCAACTATCACAGCAATCGCAGCCGCATTCACTGTCACAATCGCATCCACTGTGGGCACAATCGCATTCGCACTCGCAATTTCCATAGTTATCTATACTGTAAAACTCTATTTTGTGTTTGCATTCATCTGGTATGTTAAACGGTCCTGTTCCATCTCCAAATGGCAAGCTGAAGGCAACATGACTCAAGGCAAAGATGATGCAACTGGTGATGTTGAAGCGTAGAGTCGTTGTACCATCACCATTATCAAAGAAACCTAAAAACTCAACTTTGAAGTAGCAACCAGTTTCCGTTCCCACTTCCAATGGTGAAAATGTAATTGTTTCTGTAATCAGTCCCGCCTTAAGGAGGATTTTCATGGAATATCCAACATACGTTTTGTAAATTGATGGTATTTTAAATTCAAATATATCCCATTCTCCGTCTTTTATTCCTTCTCCTTCTGTTTCATACTTTATCCCGTGAAATGGATTACTTGTTGGATTTTCTACTAAATATATTTTATTATGAATATACAGAGAATTATCCAAAGGATATAACGCATTTATCGTGAATGGATAATATAGAGTCCAATCTTTTTCTATGTCCCATGATTCTGTCTCCTCATTCCATATCATTATCTTATACCATGTTTCATTCACTCCACTTGTATAAGAAGATCCTCCATTCCATCCACAATCTGTTGCATTGAGCCAAATCAAAGTGGAGGAAGTTATCCAGTCTCCTCTTTCATCCTGATAAAATGGCTCACCATATTCTTTTGTGGTGGTTGGTGGCGAATTATCATGACAAGCTATAGCGTTTCTGCTCAGTGCAATTCCTGCTGTTGACAAAACCAACAAAACAACCACACACAATGCTTTACTTTTAATTAAAATTTTCATGTTATCACCTACCTTTTCTCCGAAAAACTAGAGAGAATCTCCTCTCCTACATTATACGTTTTTAAATTAACCATGCAAAAAAAACGAAAAGCATATATAAAGATTATTAAAATAGCAATTTGCTATCAACTATTTGTAATTATCTCATCCCAAAATGTAGCAAGGGCGAAATCAGTATCCTGATAATACTTGGATTGGTATATTGGTAATGGGAAATAAATGCCTACTCCTGAATTAATGCCATATTGGGCCAATATTGTTTCATTTATTGCATTCATTACTTCTTTTGCCTCTTCAATGCCTGTAATATTGTACACCTTTGCTGCAAAATTGTAGAGATCTATATACTGTAAGCTGAATGCTGTTTCGTTTCTCAAATTCAAAATAAAACTGTAATTTTTTTCTGCTAGCACCATTGCAAAATCATTTATTTTATCAATCATATAATCAAGTTTACTCATATTCCAAGCAGCAAAGGATGATGATAAATATCTGGTATATTCATATCCTTCAACCAATTTTATGCTAACTTCTTCTGCACTTAAATTAGCAATTTCGCCAAGTATTTTTTCATGAGAAATGGAAGTGGCTAACATGACATTCTCGCTTGCCACTAAATATTCTGTAACATTTTTCAACCCATATGCAACCTCCACATTTCCCATGTAACAGGCTGAAAACAACAATATATCCAACTTTATGCCAGCTTTCTCTATTGCTTCTTTAATTTCCTTAATTGTTAACATATCTGCATCATTTTTGTCAAAGCTGACGCCTAACCATCCGTTGCCATGACCCCATATTTCCAGAATATAATGTTTCGCTGGATAATTTTCTTTTGCATATGCAATAAATTCTGCCAGAGTATTCTCGTCGCCCATGTTCTTTTCATTCTCTGGAATTTTTATAGAATTGTTTGCAAAGACGTAAAGAAATGTATCATTATTTTTTTCTCCATCAAAAAGTACAATGACTGCTACATTTGAATTATTAACTTGCATTACCTCGTTCAGTTCTTTTTGAGCATATGAATATAAGTCATTATCCCCATTAAGATACAACATAAATGTCCAGTTATATAATATTCCCTGACCGGGTTCAATTTTTGCAACTTCCTCTGTACTTATTTCTGTGGAAAATCTCCAGATTTCACTGGATGAATAACTTTTTCCATCAAATACTTTAACCATCCAAAAATATTCTCTTCCTTTTTCAAGTTGCAGGCTTATAAATGTTCTGCGTGTTTCTTTCAAAAGCTGCATATTGTCCGAGCTTTCACCAATATAAACATAATAAACCAGCTCATCTTTATCTTTATCAAATGCATACCATATTAAAGTAACATTGGAGGAAACTTTTGAGTTAGGAATAGGATAAACGAGTTTTATTTCGGGTGCACTATTTTTAATCCCTCTGAATTTAAAAAGTTCTGAAAGTAATTTTTCTACGGTAGAAGGTTTCTCAGAATATGTCGCATACCCTGTGATACTGCCAGCTAACAGTAAGGCAGATGCAGTTAATACCGAAATTAAGGCTATTGCTTTCATTTTGCTATCAATTTGTATAACAAGATAGCATATATATAGTTTACTATCAATTTGCTAGCAATCTATTAAAAAAATTAATTTTTCTTTATTGTTCTCCTTATTTTTCCACCACACACGGGACAAATTTTCTGGTATTTTTCAAAAAATCTTCCACATGCCCCGCATCTGAATTTCCAGTAAAACTTTTCTTTTATCCCTTCTTCCACGATACTTCTGTATTCGATTTGCAGCTCTTCCGCTACATTCTGCATTGAATAATCATCTGTGAGCAGGATGGCTTTCAAATGATGTGCCAGAGCCAGTGCCTCAACATCTGCCTCACTTAAATTTGCTATATCTCCTGTTCTTTTTGCTGCCTCAATAACTTCTTTTATGGCTTCCTGCGGTGGCTCAATGACTTTCATGCCTATGCTTTTCATATATTCGAGTAATCGCCAAGAATGACCTTTGGGTTTTATCTCTTCCAGAATTTTGGGTGTCGTAGCTATATCGCTGCCGAAAAACTTGCCAGAAAGAATGGCAGAGGTGTCGAGAACATAAACCATATTTAAAAGATAGCTGACCTTTTATAACCTTATCTGAAAAATTTTTATACAAGTGTAACATAAAACTATATGGAAATAAGGATAGATGGCTGGAGATGTAATTTGACATTTTCCTCAGCTCATTTTCTTGTGGATTATTCAAAATGTTCTCGCTTACATGGGCATACTTATGCTGTGCATGCAATTTTGGAAGGAGAGGCAAAAGAGGGCATAATAATTGATTTCAGACTGGTTAAGAATGCAATCCGGAACATAATTGAGGAAATTGATCATAAAGTTATTATTCCGGAAAACGGGAAATTTGAAATCATTAAAGGAAATGAAGTGGAAATAAAATATGAAGATAAAAGATACATTTTTCCAAAAGATGATTGCATTTTTCTGCCAGTATACTCGTCATCCGCTGAAAATCTGGCATCATATATTTTACAAAAATTTGTAGAGTCAATAAATACAGATAATATAAACAAAATTGAGATAGGAATAGATGAAGGATTTGGCCAGGGGGCGTGGGCAAAATGGGAGAAAAAGCAGTCTGCTTGATTTCGGGAGGAATGGATAGCGCTGTGGCAGCTGCAATAGCAAAACATGAGGGCTACAAGATATATACAGTGACTTTCAATTACGGGCAGAGAAATAAAAAGGAGCTTGAAACAGCAAAAGAAATAGCGAAATGGCTCGGAGCAGAGCATAAAATACTCGATGTTGATCTCCGGCAGATAGGAGGGTCTGCATTGACTGATAATATTGAAGTGCCTGAGGAAGCAGAAGGCATCCCAGTAACATATGTACCAGCAAGAAATACAATTTTTCTTTCCTTCGCTCTTGCATATGCTGAAGTAATCGATGCAGATTACATTTTTATAGGAGTCAATGCTGTCGATTATTCAGGTTATCCGGACTGCAGACCTGAATATATAGAGGCATTTCAGAAAATGGCTAATCTTGCAACAAAGAGGGGTGTAGAGGGAAGACCGATAAAAATAAAAGCACCCCTCCTATATTTGTCAAAAGTGGAGATAGTTAAAAAAGGATATGAGCTAGGAGTGCCATTTGAAAAAACGTGGAGTTGTTATAGAGAAGGGGAAAAAGCTTGTGGCAGATGTCCATCATGTAAATTAAGAATGAAAGCATTTGAAGAAGCAGGAGTGAGGGATCCAATTGAATATGAATAAAATAATCATCTGTATAATTGTTCTGGCATTAATTGGAGGGTGTATTAAAAAAGAGGAGGAAAAAATACCCTCTGTATTCAGGACAGATTCTTTTAGAATAGGCGATGAAATATCATATGAGTTATGGGGAAAAATGATTGTGAGGAAAGATGAAGGGGGATTTCTAATATATTCAAGCAAAGGAGAAGCAACTATAAAAGTAAAGGAGGCGGTTGTAAAAGATGGCTTTGACAATGAATTCAATGTAGTTGATTTCTATATGGTGTCAAGTGAGACACCATATAATTACACCAAAAAAGAAACAAAAGGTCTAGACATTAATCTGGAAAAGCACGTTTACAGGCTTTATGATGGAAAGATGGCTGGAGGTATATTGAAAAGTGTAACAATTCATCATGCAATAAATAGAGAAAGACATATAGAAATAAATTCCATGCCCACAAACGATTTCATCGACTTTTTCCTTCAGAAGGATTTTAAGCCAGACATGAATGGAAGCTTTTATTATGAAGGAATGAAATTCAGCTGGAAAGCAACATATGACAAAAAAGTGCATGCATTGAGAATAAATATTTCAGCCAATGCTTCTATTTCCCTTTCCATATGGATGAGGAATGGTTATCCTCTGCCGTATAGAATATCATTCTCCAGCGACGATGGCATAAGATATAACGAATACACATATGTGCTGAAAAAATTTAAGAAAGGCGGGGGAAATGAATTTCATCTAGGCGACATCAACTACACCTCAAAAAGAGATATTGAATTTTATAACTGGAAGGATTTTGGAGCGCCTGAGCATGGAGAAGGAAGTAAACTGAAGCTGGATATAAGGGTGGCGATGGCACAGGCATTAAGCTACGCAGGCTTGAAGCAGTTTTTGAAAGAGCATCCCGGAGCGTATATGGTATATGCTGAATATTGGCAAAGCAAGAAGGAGGCTGGCTGGCTACTTCATTTTGGCAGGAAGAATATGAGAGAAGACTATGTTCTAAATATATCGAATACGGGAAGGACTCCTATTCCTTCAACAGACTTGTCTCCATATCTGGCATACAAAGAGATTCCAAAAGATATTGAGGATGTAAACGATAAAATGATTAGTGTTGCAGATGCCGAAAAGATTTTTGAGGAGAGGATAGATTTTGAAAAAACAAACTTCTCTTTCCAGATATCATTTGTTGAAAATTATTATCCGGATACGTTGTTTGATATATGGGAAGGTAACAGCAAGGAAAAGGAAATTACAATAGGAAATACTCCAAGAGGAGCATGCCTCATAAGAGGACTGAGTCAGATGGTAAAAGATTATTCTTTTGGTTATCGTCTCATTGTCCTATCCCCTCCTTTCATACCTTTTGAAGGAAAGATAAATGGAGAGAATGGAATGGTAACCTATGTTTATGAAGAATATTAAAGTCATAGTAAATGAAATTTTTTATTCCGTTCAGGGAGAAGGGGTAGATACTGGATTACCAACAATATTCATTCGCCTAACAGGTTGTAATTTAAGATGCAGTTACTGTGATACCAAGTATGCATATTATGAAGGGGAAGAATTGGAAGCAGAAAATATTTTAAAAAGAATTAAAGAATGGAAATGCAGGCGCATATGCATAACAGGCGGAGAACCATTGCTTCAGGAAAATGTATATGATTTAATTGATTTGCTTTTAAAGGAAAAATATGAAATAAGTGTTGAAACAAATGGTTCCATAGATATAAGCAAACTTGTGGGGAGAAATGTTATTATAAAAATGGACATCAAACTGCCATCTTCAGGAATGCATGATAAAATGAAAATGGACAATATTAATTTGCTCCGCAGCCATGATGAGCTAAAATTTGTTATTGAGAACAGAGAGGATTATGATTATGCAAAAAAATTAATTGAAAAATATAGGCCGAGTTGCCACATCATAATGCAGCCTGTCTGGAAAAAAATGGAAGCATCAAAGCTTGCAGAATGGATTCTGGAAGATGGCATAGATGCTCGCCTTTCCGTGCAGCTTCACAAAATTTTATGGGGAGAAAAGAGGGGAAAGTAAAATCGAAACAAAAGGAAAATTTTATAAAAAGGCATTCTTTTAATTATCATGAGGGGATGGGTGCATATAGACAACTTTGGAGAAAGTTTAAAGATATATGGTAAGGGCAAAATGCGCCGCCTTGTTGACAATAAGGGCAAAGTAATTGTGGAATACGTAATGGAGAACTAATTTAAAGCATTGAGTATTACAAATTGATGGGCATTGAGGAGGCGGTAGATTATCTTAGAAAAATTACACAGGAAAGGATTGAGTTTGAAAAGGATGATTTTGTAGAGTTTGACAGAAGGGAAAAGGGAGAAATATATGCCATAGATGGCAGTTCTGTAAAGCTTTTCGATGCATATTCGTTTTCTGTATATGCCCGTCGCACTGGCTATGTTTTTGCGAATGAAAGGAAAATACTGGAGAGAGGTATAGAGGAAATAAAAATAGATTTTATATTTGCTGAAAATGCAGACGCTATCAACGATGAAAGGAGGGAGGCGGAGGAAATTGCTATAGCAGAGAAATTGTCCGGCAGCTTAGTTCTGATGGATGGCTGCCTTAAGGAAAAGAAAGATGGCATTATTGGTATAAGCAAAAAAAGTGGATTGAAGGATGGAAATATCCCTTTGCTATTTTTAATAAAAAAATTTGGAGATAAAATTATGCCAGATAAATGCTGGTATTATGAAATAGATGATGGCATCTATGCTGTAAAATTCCACCCATATTCAAGATTTGCTTTCAGAGTAGATTACTTTGGAAATGATGTTGAGGATGTCTTTGCGGAGATAGCAGCATTCTGCAATGATGTTAGCTGCATTGGCTATCCATATGCGCTAGCAGAAGTTCATAAGCTCGTTAAAATTGGCAGAGAAGATGCAGAATATCTGAAATATTCTTTACTTCATAATGCAATACAGAAAGGAATGAGTATGGAAGAGCTGGAAGATTTATTTTATGATTATCATGAATATTTAGAGGGATAATATGATAGGGAGAATAATAGGAAAAAGTATAGGTGAAATAATTTTCAGGCAAAGTTACAAGGAAGATATAAAAATTGGAGAGATACTGGTAGCAGATGATAAGGAAAAGAAGGCATTGTTTTTTTTAAGAGTGGTGGACATCCAATATGGACAGGAGGGAGCAGAAAAATGGGGAATAAAAACAGCTGGCGATATGTTGCTGTTAGATGAGAAAAATGAAAAATATGATCTGAGAGAGAAGGAGAGAAGGCTTTTCAAAATATGCATTTGTAAACCCCTCGGCTATGTAAAAAATGGGAAATTTTACAGGCCCAAAACATTGCCATCCCATTTCTGTGCTGTAAGGAGGGCAGGCAAGGAAGATTATAAATTTTTAGAGAAATATATGGGAGATATTGAGATAGGAAAATTGAGGAGTGGGGAAAGAGCAATAGATGTTAAGGTCGGTGTGAAAGGTGATTTACTTCCATATCATATTGGCATATTTGCAACAACAGGTATGGGAAAAAGCAATTTAATGCGTGTTTTTGCTGCATCTGCAATGAAAATGGGCAAATATGGCATTTTGATTATTGATCCTCATGGAGAATATTATGAGGGAAATGGTGGAAAAGGCTTGAAACACCATCCAATGGCAGAAGAGAGGCTTATTGTTTATTCTCCTCATCCTTCTTTTGGCATCAACGGCCTTAAAATTTCTGCTTATGAGATAAGTGTTGCTGATTTGGAAGATATTTTTATATTTAGCGAGGCTCAAAAGGAAGCATTGCACGCTTTGCAATCAAAATTTGGCAGGAAATGGCTTGTGGAATTATATGAGAAGGACGTTGAAGAGCTTGCTGAAATTTTTGATAGAAGAATACAGGATATAACATTTGGTGTTTTGAAAAGAAGGGCAGAGAGAATAATGAATTCAGAAATTATTCATAAGGATGAGGATGTCAGCACAACAAGACAGATAATAAATGATTTGCTCTCCGGCAAAGTCGTTTTAATTGATACCTCAGGCTTATATGAATATGAAGAATTGCTAGTAAGTGTTGTAATGGCTAGGAAAATATTAAACTACAACAAAAATTTATTCAGGAACAGGGAAAAATTCAGCAGCATTCCTCCAATCCTTATCACCATCGAGGAGGCGCAACGCGTTCTAAAAGATGGTATTTTTGCTCAAATAGCAAGAGAGGGAAGGAAATTTAAAGTCGGGTTATGCGCTATTACCCAGCAGCCAAAATTAATAAAAGAAGAATTATTGAGTCAGTTCAACACATTCTTTATACTTGGCTTAGCTGATGAAGGAGACAGAAATATTTTGAAATCCTCAGCAAAACAGGATATCTCAAAGCTTGAAAAGGAGATACAGACACTTGAAATAGGTGAGGGCTTAATAACATATCCTGGTGCGCCTTTTGCCATTCCTGTAAAAATTCACTGGTATGATGATTATATAGAAGGAATGAAAAAGGAGGAAATAGCAAGGAAAACAATGAATGAAAAAATAGATGATGGCTTTTATTAGCTTTTGAGTGCATTAAATTTTAATGCTGCAACCAATTTATCATCATGATTTATTCATATTCAGCCATCTCATCTTTCGAAAATTGCCCATTTAAGTTCAAACTTGCTTACATTGATAAAATACAGCCTTTAAGAAAGAGTATTGAGGCATTTCTGGGAACGCGCATTCATGAGGCACTGGAGAAGCTTTATAGAGATAAACTATACGAAAAAGTTTGTTCTCTGAAAGAATTGCTCAAATTTTACAATGAAAGATGGAAAAAGGAAATGTGTAGCAGCATTTTTGTTACAAAAGAATATGACATTGAAAATTACAGGAAAATGGGAGAGAGATATCTTATTGATTATTACAACACATATAAACCATTTGATGAGGGAAAAATAATTGCTCTAGAAAAAAGAGTCTTCTTTCCTTTAAATGAAAAATACTGGATAGCAGGGATAATAGATAGAATAGTGGAAGTCGATGGAGTATATGAAGTGCACGACTATAAAACTTCTTTATATTTCCCGACAAAGAAGGATGTTGAAAAGGATTGCCAGCTTGCCCTATACGCTCTTGCTTTAGACTACCTATATGGTATAAAAGATATCGAGCTGGTATGGCATTTTCTCGCCTTCAATAAAGAAATAAGGATAAAAAAGCCTAGCTATGAAGATGCGAGAGAAGAAATAATAAGGAGGATAGAAGTTATAGAGGAAGCAAGAAAAAATGGTGATTTTCCTCCCCGCGAAAGCTCACTTTGCCCCTACTGCAGCTACAGGCCAATATGTCCTCTTTTCAAACACGAATACAAACTTGAAGAGATAGAGGCAGAGGAAATTAGCGAGGAGGAAGGATTTAACCTTGTGAATAAATACTGGGAAATTTGCAGAAAAATAGGCGAACTGGAGGAGGAAAGAGAAAGAATCAAGCAGAAGCTCGTGGAATATGCGAGAAAAAATGATTTGCAATATGTATATGGGAGTGATAAAGTGGCAAATGTCAAAATTTACAGGAATATCAGATTTAAGGAGAAAAGCATGATAGAAAGCATACTCAGAAAGGAAGGAATTTATGAGAAATATTCGAGGCTTGACATGATAAAACTTTCTGAAGATTTTAAAAATAATTTGCTTCCAAAACATATACAAGAAAAGTTAAAGGAATTTGCAGAAGAAACAGAAAATATAAGAATTTATCTGAAAAATCTAGAGAGAGAAGAATGATTTCAACTGTGCATCCCTCTCTATAAGATGATTAATCATGTATTCTGCTAAATCTTTACGCTATTCAATTTTTAGAGAATGTATAACATATATGATGGAAGATCCAAAAAATATTGCAAGATGCTCCCACTATGCAATGATTGCCCGTTATTTGGAAAGATGCGCAGATCATGCCTGCAAAATGGCAGAAAAAATACATTATATGATGACCAAAAAAAGGAGATAAAATGGGGATTGCACCAAAATATTATAAATGAAAAAATAATAATGAAAACATGAGAATGGGGAGGATTTTATCTGTTGTGCTTGTGGCAGCATTAGTGATAGGAACTGCTGGAGCTTTTCCGGAAGATGATGTCTATACCAAAAGGATAAAAATAGAGATGCCAGCCATTTCTATTGAAAGGCAGAATGAATATCTTACCATTGAGATGGATGGCACATCCTATTATTATTCGCCCGGTAAACCAATTTTACCAAAAATCGATAAAGTTATTGAATTGCCATTCGGGGTGATAGTAAAGAACGTTAATGTGATAGTAAAAGGCATAGAAGAAAAAAGAATAGATGAAAAGATAGAACCATCATTTGGTCCGTTGCCTATGATGCCTTATAAAGTAAAGGCGAGATTGCCAAAATTGGATATGAGCATATATAAGAGTAAAGAATTTTTCCCGGCAAATTGGTATAGTTACAGAGTTGGATGCGGTTTAAATGCTGATGGAAAAAGAGTTACATTTGTTTCCATTCATTTATATCCTGTAAGATATGCTCCGGCATTAAATAAAATAGAAATAGCTAAAGAGGCAGAGATTAAGATAGAATATACGAAGCCGCAAAAAACATTGCCCCAGAAAAGTGCCTATGAATTGCTTATAATAACTCCAAATGTATTTAAAGAAGAAGCTGTAAGACTTGCAGAACATAAAAATGAGATGGGAATGGGAACAATAGTTGAAACAGTTGAGGAGATATATTCCCTTTACAGCGGAAGAGATAAGCCAGAAAAGATAAAGTATTTCATCAAGGATGCAATAGAAGAATGGGGAATAAAATATGTTTTGCTTTTTGGTGGGCTGAATTCACCCATATGGGCCAAAGCAAAAGATAATGCTAATGCTGGCGAGAAAGACTGGTATATTCCAGTAAGATATACAAATCTATATGATAATCCAAAATATCCACTAGCAGAGACAATTCATGATCCAGGTGTGGCAAGCGATTTGTACTATGCAGACATATATAAAGAAGGAGGGGAATTCGATGACTGGGACAGTAATGGAGACGGGATTTTTGCGGCATGGAATAAGCCGGGTGTAGAGAATGATACCCTGCCTGATTTATATCCAGATGTGGCTGTAGGTAGGCTTGCATGCAGAAATCTGAAAGAGGCAAAAACAGTAGTTGATAAAATCATAAGATATGAAACAGAATGTGATGATTCATGGTTCAAGAAGATGATTGTTGTTTCTGGAGACGGCTTTTTAGATCAGGTGGACTTGAATATATCATGGGATACAAATGGTTTGCCGAATGGAGAATATACAATATATGCTCAGAGTATAAATGATGAAGGCGAAGAAGGCCCAGTAGACGAAATTCATATCACAATAGACAGAAGCAAGGAAACAAAGCTAACATTCAATCATGATGATCATTTAAATCCTGCATTGCAAAATGGATATCCTGCTCCTCCAATTGCGGAGATAGTTTCTGTTTCAGATGGAGATGTGCTTGGCAATACAGACTATCATTACAATCCAACAGATAGTGAAGCCTATCTAAATGAATTCTTCCACTGGGCAAATATAAGTTATGAGAACGGCGTGCTAAAAATAAGGGGCAAGTCATATGATCCAAAGCCATATGGAAATGTAACAAGCATTCATGTATGGGTGGAAAATGAAAATGGCGAAGTTGTCTTTGAAGCATGGAGAAACAATACAGAAATGTATTATGAAGGAGAATGGACAACAGGAGAAAAAGCGTTAAAGGGGAGAGGAGGAGCCCTATACTACATGCCTTCCGATTTTGAGAGAGAAATATTATGGGCATCCAATGGCAAATTTACAGGACAAAATGATGTGATAAATGCAGTTAACAAAGGTGCTGGCTTCTGGTTCATGTCCGGACACGGTAGTCCCAATGTATGGGCTGATCATTATCCGGGCATACCAGGCAACAGGCGGCATGCAAGCATAGTGGGCTTATATGTTACAACTTTGAGGCCATGGTTCCCATATTTCAGCATACCTTTGTTCCCGATAGATAGCCTTTCAAATGGTGAGAAGCTGCCAGTAGCCGTTATTGGCGGCTGCCACAACGCTCAATTCAATGTATCAGCCATACCGGCTTTCCTCAACGTATTTCACATATTCCTTCCATTCTTCCCGAACAATTACATGTGGACATACGGCCAGCCTGTACCAGAGTGTTTCTGCTGGCGTCTTGTAAGAAATCCAAATGGAGGGGCTATAGCATCTATTGGTAATACTGGCTTAGGATATGGCATGCCAGGCAGGGACTGCACAACTGGAGGAGGAGACGGCTGGATAACCATAGAGTTCTTCAGGCAGTATGGTGAAAAAGGACAGCATATACTTGGCATGGCCCATTCGCAGGCTATATCAACTTACATCAGTTCCTTTGACATGAACGACATGGAGGCAGGACATACAAAGACAGTGGAACAATGGGTATTGCTCGGCGATTCAAGCCTAGTGCTGGGAGGATATACATAGATAAACTGCCAGCTTGGATGATTCAGGGGAATCAGAAGCAAGTTATGGAGCTATGCCGGTATTCATTTCATTGGATTTGCCTGTAAAATTATAAATCTAATTCACAATATATTCTTGTGAAGTTCTATGCAATAAAGCCGGGCTTCACATATTTTGGATATGAAATTTATGAGCTGGAGATAGGCGAGGAAAAAATAAAAGGCGTGTATCTTGGCAAGATGTTTAGCAGGAGAGAGAAATTTAGCATATTGCTTAATTCAATAATGTATGCTTTGTTGGGTGGATACTTCTTCGGCACGCCTGGCTATGTAATGGCTGCTCTGGCTTCGCCCCGCATAGAGCTAAAAATTGGACAGCCAGAAGAAGATGAAAGAAAAAATTTTTCATATGATATGAATGAGGTGAGGATCAAAATTAGCAGGCGAAGAAAATTGCTTAAGATAAAGGGAAAAAGGAGGCATAAATTTATTGTAAGAGATGATGATTTGAAGGAAATAACGAAACTCATACCGAAATATATTTACAGATAACTATATGGCAGATATTTAACCTTATCATTAAACGCTGCATAATTATTTATAAAAAAGGTAAAATTATTTTGTAAAAATATCCATTTTTTTATATTTTTATCTCCTTTTTTCAATTTTGGGAAAATATTTATATAATGAAAAACAATAATTGGAAAGATAAAATGAAATACTGGGTAAAGAAGGAGTTAAAACCACCGCATGGCAAGGTATATATTATCAAGGATAGATGTAAAGGCTGTGGATTTTGTATAGAATTTTGTCCTCAGGGTGTATTACAGGAATCAGAAGAATTCAATGCCAAAGGATATCATCCTCCAAAACTTGTGGAAACCGATGATAAAAAATGTATTGGATGCGGATTCTGCTCTTTAATTTGCCCTGAATTTGCAATTCATATTGAAAAGGAGGAGGAAGAAAAAGATGAAAAAGCAGATTAAATTTTACAGTGGCAACATAGCAGCTGCAGAAGGGGCTTTGGTAGCTGGATGTAGATTTTTTGCTGGCTATCCAATCACACCTTCTTCAGAAATAGCAGAACATATGGCTTTAAGATTGCCTCAAGTGGGTGGAGTATTCATTCAGATGGAAGATGAATTGGCATCGATGGCTGCAATATTAGGAGCTTCATGGGGTGGAGCAAAATCAATGACCGCCACGAGTGGCCCTGGCTTTTCTTTGATGCAGGAAAATATTGGCCTAGGAGCTATGACAGAGACGCCATGTGTTGTGATAAATGTACAGAGAGCCGGTCCTTCTACAGGAATGCCCACTTTAGTTGGACAGGCAGATGTTATGCAGGCGAGATGGGGAAGCCATGGGGACTATGAAATAATTGCTTTATCACCATTTTCACCGCAGGAATGTTTTGATTTGACCATTAAGGCATTTAATTTGGCTGAAGAATATAGAGTGCCAGTTATTGTTTTAATGGATGAAAGCGTCGGCCATATGTTTGAAAAAGTTGTGATTCCTCCAAAAGATAAAATAAAGATTGTTGAAAGGAAAAAGCCGACTGTGCCTCCAGAAAAATATATGCCATATAAAGCAGAAGATTTTGTGCCTGAGATGGCATGTGCTGGAGAAGGCTACAATGTTCATGTAACTGGCTTGACACATGATGAAAAAGGATATCCTCAGGCTACTGATCCAGAGGTGCAGGATAGGCTTGTAAGAAGACTTTGTGATAAAATAAGAAAAAATGAAAAGAAACTTCGCGACATAGAAGAATATGAGATGGATGATGCAGAAATTGCAATAGTTTCATTTGGCATTTCTGCCAGAAGTAGTAAAGCAGCTGTGAGATTTGCAAGGCAGCATGGTTATAAAGTCGGGCTAATAAGACTCAAAACAATATGGCCATTCCCAGATGAATATTTCGAAAAGCTGGCCGATGAAATCAAAAAATTTGTGGTTGTGGAAATAAATTACGGGCAAATTAAGCTTGAAGTGGAAAGAAATGTTGGTAGAGAAAAGACGCATCTGCTTCCAAAAATGGGAGGAGAAATTCATAAGCCAGAGGAGATATATAGAAAAATAAAGGAGGTGTACAATGGAAATTGAAGCAAAGAGCCATCCTTTAGATAGATATCTGAGAGCTGACCGTATTCCTCACATATGGTGCCCTGGCTGTGGACTTGGAACAGTGCTAAATTGCTTTTTGCATGCTTTAGAAGAAACAGACATTGACCTAAAAAATTTGGCAGTTGTCTCTGGCATAGGATGCACTGGCAGAGTAGCTGGTTATATCAATGTTGATTCATACCATACCACTCATGGCAGAGCCGTTCCTTTTGCCACTGGCTTAAAGCTTGCTAATCCAAAGTTAAAGGTGGTTGTTTTCAGCGGAGACGGTGATTTATTTGCTATAGGGGGAAATCATTTCATACATGCTGCCCGCAGAAATATTGACATGACTGTTATATGTGTAAATAACTATAACTATGGCATGACCGGCGGACAACTTGGCCCCACAACACCATTGGAAGCAAGAGCAACAACTGCTCCTTATGGCAATATCGAACATCCATTCAATTTATGCCATGTTGCTGCTGCTTCTGGCGCAGTGTATGTTGCAAGATGGACTTCCTTACATGTTCGTCGGCTGAAGGAAAGTATGAAGGAAGCATTAAACAAAAAGGGCTTTTCCTTTGTTGAAATAATTGCTCCATGCCCAACCGCTTTCGGGAGGCGTAATAAGGAGCCGACTGGACTAGAAACACTGAAATATTATAAAGAGCATTCTGTCATCAAACATGGCATCGATCCAGCCGAGGCGGATATTGAAATGGGTGGTGATATAGTAGTTGGCAAATTTGTTGATATTGAGAAGCCAACATTTGATGAAGCCGTCCATGAACTCATAAAGAAGGCGAGAAAATGAGGATGGAAATAAAATTCGGAGGATTTGGAGGGCAAGGAATAATCTTAATGGGAAATATTACTGCAAGGGCGGCGGCAATATACGATGGCAAAAATGCTGTATTCACTCCATCTTATGGGCCCGAGGCAAGAGGAGGAGCAGCAAGTTCAAATGTTGTTATTAGTGAAGAGGAAATTGACTACCCATATGTTACAAATCCGGATATTCTCGTTGTTATGAGTCAGGGAGCATATGAGAAATTTGCCCCTATCCTCAAAGATGATGGCCTACTTATAATAGATGAAGATTTAGTTAAGTTAAGGAATGGGGAAGGAAAAGTGGCCAAAATACCTGCAACAAGGATAGCAGAAGAGCTTGGCAAGAGAATCGTTGCAAACATAGTTATGCTTGGCTTCTTTACAGGCGTAACAAAACTTATATCATACGATGCTATTAAGAAAGCTGTTCTTGAAAGCGTGCCAGCCAGATTTAGAGAATTAAATGAAGAAGCTCTGGAGAAAGGTTATAGGCAAGGGATAGAATGGCAAGAAGAATAGGAGTATTCGTATGTCATTGTGGCGTAAACATTGCTGGCGTTGTTGATGTGGAGAGGGTAGCGGAGGAATTGAGAAAATATCCTGGCGTTGCTTTTGCAACTACATACCAGTACATGTGCTCTGATCCTGGACAAAATTTAATAAGGCAGAAAATAGAGGAGGAAAACTTAGATGCTGTTATTATAGCAGCTTGCTCGCCAGCAATGCATGAAGAAACTTTTCGCAGTGTTTGCAAAGAATTTTTTAATCCCTATAGATGTGAAATGGCAAATATAAGAGAGCAATGTTCGTGGGTTCATGATAAGAAAGAGGCGACGGAAAAAGCAATAAAGCTTGTAAAGGCAACTGTTGAAAAACTCAGGGGCAACGAAGATTTAATGCCTATTTTTGTTCCAATTGAAAAGAAATGTTTGGTAATAGGAGGAGGTATCGCCGGCATACAAGCTGCCTTAGATATAGCAGATGCTGGTTATAAGGTTATTTTAGTTGAAAAAGAAGCAAGCATTGGCGGCAGAATGGCTCAGCTTAGTGAAACTTTTCCTACTTTAGATTGCAGCCAGTGTATTTTAACGCCAAAGATGGTTGCTGTTGCAAGACATCCAAATATAAAGCTGATGGCTTATAGTGAGGTTATAGATATATCTGGCTATGTCGGAAATTTTGATGTTAAAATCTTGAAGAAGCCCCGTTATGTAGATGAAGATGCTTGCACCGTATGTGGAGACTGTGAGAAAGCCTGCCCGGTTATAATCCCAAATGAATTTGATATGGAGAAGAAGCCGAGGAAAGCAATATACATTCCATTTCCACAGGCTGTTCCCTCAACATATACTATAGATAGGGAGGCATGTCTTGGTTTAGCTCCTTTAACCTGTGCTCAGTGCAAAGATGCGTGCGAGGCAAATGCCATAAACTATGACATGCAGCCAAAAATTGTGGAGGAAAGGGTTGGAGCGATTATAGTTGCAACTGGCTATGATTTGTACGATAAAAACAAGCTTGTAGAATATGGATATGGAGAAGATGATGACATAATAACTAGCCTAGAATTCGAAAGAATGCTATCAGCAAGCGGCCCCACAGGAGGAGAAATAATAAAGCCCTCCACAGGCAAAGTTCCAAAAAAGGTTGTTTTTATTCAATGTGCAGGCTCAAGAGATAAGCAGCATATGCCATACTGCAGCAGTATATGCTGTATGTATACAGCAAAACATGCTTTGCTTTACAAACATCACGTTCCAGATGGAGAGGCATATATTTTCTACATAGATATAAGAGCTACTGGCAAAAACTATGAGGAATTTATTGCTCGCGTCATGGAGGAAGAGCGAATAAATTATATCAGGGGCAAGGTTGCAAAGATATACAGAGAGGGAGATAAAATAGTTGTATGGGGTGTTGATACACTAACTGGCAAAAAAGTTGAGATTAAAGCTGATTTGGTTGTTCTGGCAATGGCAATTGTCGGCAGGAAAGAAACGAAGGAAATAGCGAAATTATTAAAGGTTGCTGTAGATGATGGAAACTTCTTGAAGGAATCTCATCCAAAATTGAAACCAGTTGAAGCATTGTCAAGAGGAATATACTTTGCAGGCTGTGCTCAATCGCCAAAGGATATTCCTGCTGCTGTCGCTCAGGCGTCTGCTGCCGCTTCCAAAGTGCTAGCTATATTTTCAAAGGATAAACTTGAGAAGGATCCGCTTGTTGCTGTTGTTGATGAGGATCGCTGCTCAGGATGTGGAGTTTGCGTTAGCATATGTCCATATGGAGCGATGCAACGCCAGCCAAATGGAAAGGCTAAATGTATAGAAGCATTATGTGAAGGATGTGGAACATGTGCAGCTGCATGTCCAAGCAATAATATTGAAATGCGCAACTATAAAGATGAACAGATAGAAAAAATGATAGAGGTGATAGTGTGAGTTTTGAGCCAAAAATTGTAGCATTTTTGTGCAACTGGTGTGCTTATGCTGGAGCAGATATGGCGGGTACATCCCGCCTGAAATATCCAGCAAATGTTGTACCAATAAAAGTAATGTGTTCTGGCAGAGTTGATCCAGAATTCATCATAGATGCTTTTGAGAAAGGGGCAGATGGCGTATTTATAGGAGGATGTCATCCTGGGGACTGCCATTACGTCAACGGCAACTACAGGACAAGAAGAAGAGTAAAGATGATGAAGAAATTGCTCGAAGAAATGGGAATAAATCCTAAGAGACTGCGCTTAGAATGGGTTTCTGCCACAGAAGGACAGAAATTTGCAAGAGTTATAGAGGAATTTGTAAATGAAATAAAGGAACTTGGTCCATCTCCATGGAGGAAATAAAATGAAGAAGAAAATAGCAATGTATTGGGGGGCTGGATGTGGAGGATGTGATGTTTCATTGCTGGGCATACATGAAAAGCTTCTGGATTTGCTTGATGATATAGAAATAGTATTCTGGCCATGCGCCACAGATTTTAAATATGAGGATTTGGAAAAAATGCCAGACAAAAGCATAGATGTTGCATTTTACAATGGAGCAATAAGAACAGAAGAAAATGAGAAGATTGCAAAACTGCTGAGAAAAAAAGCAAAGGTGCTTGTTGCATACGGCTCATGCGCATCAGAAGGATGCGTTATTGGATTGGCAAATTTGTATGATAAAAAGCAAATTTTCAATGTCGTTTATTTACAGAATGAAACTACAAAAAATGAGGATAAAGTGTTGCCAAAGGAGCATACAAATGATTTAGAGTTGCCAGAGTTTCTGCCTCATTTAAAGACACTGGAACAGGTTGTTAAAGTAGATGCTGTCATTCCTGGATGTCCTCCTCCAAGGCCTGTGCTTGAAGAAGCTTTAGAAGCATTGCTGCAGGGAAAAACAAATTTTGGCAAAGAAGTGGCTTTATGTGATGAATGTCCTCGCAAAGACTCAAAGCCAGAGAAGATAGAAATCGAACGCTTTTACAGATGGCACGAAAAAGAGGATAATGGTGATTGTTTTCTGGCACAGGGCATGATATGCATGGGTCCTGCCACACTTGCAGGTTGCCAAGGAGAATGCATTTCTGCCAACATTCCTTGCACTGGCTGCATGGGCCCGACACCAAAAGTTAAGGATCAGGGGGCTGCCATGTTATCTGCCATTGCTTCTTTACTTGGAGATATAGATGAAGAAAAAGAGGAGGAAATTATGAATAGCATACGCGACATGATTGGCACTTTCTATAAATATAGGGCTGCAAAACTTTTGCCAGAAGGGAGGTTGAAAGATGAAAGTTAGTATTGATCCTATTACAAGGCTTGAGGGACATGGAAAAATAGAGATTTTTTTAGATAAAGATGGCAATGTCGAGAAGGCATATATGCAAGTGCCTGAACTGCGCGGCTTTGAAATGTTCTGTCGGGGAAGAAAAGCAGAGGATATGCCAATTATCACAGCAAGAATATGCGGCGTATGCCCAGAGGCGCATCATATGGCAGCAGCAAAAGCATTGGATGCAGCATTCAATGTTGAGCCCCCTGAAACAGCTAAAAAGCTTAGAGAGTTGCTTTATAACGCATACATATTTTATGACCATTGCCTTCATTTATATTATTTAGGAGGTATAGATGTATTGCTTGGAGACGTGAGTAAGGAGGAGAGAAATGTCATAGGCTTGATCAAAAAATTTGGCGTCGAGATTGGAAAAGAAGTTATCAAGCATCGCCGCTATGCCATGGAAATTGTTAAAATGCTTGGTGGAAGAGAAATTCATCCTGTCTCAGCCATACCTGGAGGAGTAAGCAAAGGGATAAATGAGGAAGAAAGGGGAGAAATATTGGAAAAGGCAAAATCATGCATTGAATTTGGTAAAAAAAGCATGGAAATTTTTAAGGAAGTATTCAACAGCAAAAGATGGAATGAATTGCTTGGCTTGGACTCACTTCAAACATATTACATGGGGCTCGTTGATAAAAACAACCATGTAAACTATTACGATGGCGATATACGCATTGTATCTCCTGATGGCAAGGAAGTGGCAAAGATAAAGCCAAGAGATATTTTAAATTACATAGAAGAGCATGTTGAGGAATGGAGTTATGTTAAGTTTCCTTATTTAAAAGAGATAGGATGGAAGGGATTCGTCGACGGCAAAGACAGCGGCATTTATAGAGTAGGACCACTAGCAAGGCTAAATGTTGCAGATGGAATGAATACCAGCCAGGCAATGAAAGAGTTTGAGGAATTCAGGAAAGATGGTGTGGTTCATGAAACCTTTGGCTATTATCAAGCCCGCCTCATAGAAATGTTAAATGCTGCAGAAAGAATGTATGATTTAGCTAATGATAATGCAATAACAGGCAGTGATATACGCAATATGCCAAATGAGCCAGGAGAGGGAATAGGGGTTATTGAAGCAGCAAGAGGTGTGCTTATACATCATTATAAACTTGATGATAATGGACTTGTAAAAGAGGCAAATATGATTGTTGCAACCACAAACAACAATGCTGCAATAAATATGAGTGTTGCCAACGCTGCCAGAAAAGTAATTAAAAATGGCAAAGTGAATGATATTTTGCTAAATAAAGTTGAATCGGCATTTCGTTGCTATGATCCATGCCTAGCATGTGCTTCTCATTCTCTTGGTGATACACCTATAGTAGCTGACATATACTGGAAAGGAAAGCTGTATAAAAGGCTGAAGAAAAATGTATAGTGTTGTTGTTGGCGTTGGCAACCCATTGCTGGGGGATGATGCAGTCGGCTTGGAGATAGCTAAGCAGTTAGATGGCAAAATAAATGCAGATGTTAAACTTGCAATAGCTGGTGGACTTGAACTGGCTGAGATGATTGCTGATTATGAACTTGCAGTGATAGTGGATGCAATTAAAAACATGGAAGGTGTGAAAGAGATTGATGTTGACGAATATGAGGAAAGCGTTGCCAATCATGATATTTCATTTCCTTCCGCATATCGCATCCTTTCCCGTTACATAAGAATGCCAAAAATTAGAGTTATTGGGATAGGGATAAAAAATTTGGAAATTAAAGAGGGACTATCAGAGGAGGTAAAAAAGCTTATGCCTCTCGCAATTGAAAAAATTAAGGAGATTTTGGAGGAGGAAAATGAACTGGCTGTTATCTAAAGTTGAAGAGTTATCTGGCGAAAATCTGTATGCATGTTATCAGTGTGGCAAATGTTCAGCAGGCTGCCCAATGGCAAATGAAATGGATTTATTGCCAAATCAGGTTATACTGCTTGTAATAAGAGGAGATGAGAGCGTTGTTGATGCAAAAACACCATGGGTCTGCGCCCAGTGTTATCAATGTGGTGTGAGATGCCCAAAAAATGTTGATATTACAAAAATTATGGAGGCGTTGCGTCTCATAAAATTGAGAAAGAATATCGATCATATCAAACTGGAAAAAGTGAAAAAGAATTTGCCGCAGATTGCTCTGGTAAGTGCAACCCGTAAATATACTGGGTGATAAAATGGAGATAGCATACTATCCTGGCTGTACATTAAAAACGAATGCAAAGGAATTTGAAGAGACAGCCATAAAGGTATTTGAAAAGCTGGGGATAAAGTTGAAGGAAATAAACAAATGGTACTGTTGCGGCACAGTCTATAGCTTGGCTACAGATAACCTAATGTATAGGCTTGCGGCAATAAGAAATTTGATAAGGGCAAAAGAGGAGGGCTATGATAAGCTCGTTACACTATGCTCAATATGTTACAATACATTGAAACAGACAAATTTGATGGCTAGGGAAGATGAGGATGCAATGTATAAGATAAATTCATTCATGGATGAGGAGCCAGATTATGATGGGAGTGTTGAGGTTATTCATCCATTGCAAATTTTGAATGAGATGATGGATGAGGTAAAGGCTAAGGTTAAAAAGCCACTTAACAAAAAATATGCTGCCTATTATGGCTGCTTGCTTTTAAGGCCAAAAGAAGTGGCTATAGATGAGTATGAAAATCCAAGTGTAATGGAGAGGCTCATAGAAGCATTGGGTGGAAGCGCTGTCAATTTCCCTTTAAAGAATGAGTGCTGCGGCTCTTATAATGTAGCATGTAACAAGGAAGCTGTTATAGATGCAAATTATCGCATAATAACAAATGCAAGGAAGAATGGAGCAGAAGCCATAGTGACAAGTTGCCCCCTCTGCCATTTTAATTTAAAGGAAATACAGAAAGAAGTTAAGAAAGCGTATCCTGATTTTGTTGGTTTACCTGTCTATTACTTTACTGAAATAATGGCTATGGCCTTTGGGGTGAAAAAATGAAAAAGGAGAAAATGAAAATGGTTAGGATATATATCATGGGCAAGGAATACAGGGTTCCAGAAGGCTTAACAATAATGAAGGCAATGGAATATGCCGGCTATCGTTATATTCGTGGCTCAGGCTGCAGAGCAGGCTTTTGCGGAGCATGTGCAACAGTATATAGAAAAGAAGGAGAATACAAGCTGCATGCTGACTTAGCATGCCAAACTACAGTAGAAGATGGAATGTATCTTGTTCAACTTCCTTTTACTCCAGCAA
The DNA here is from genome assembly GCA_029259015.1 of Thermoplasmatota archaeon. Taxonomy (GTDB): domain Archaea; phylum Thermoplasmatota; class E2; order UBA202; family JdFR-43; genus JdFR-43. The sequence continues at coordinate 24,024 of JAPDJQ010000086.1, forward strand.
ATAAAGCAATATATGATTTGGAAAAGATAAGGGTTGATGACAAAACGCTGGTTAATTTTTATCCCGAAATAGCAAGGTGTGTTTCATGCAATACATGTACAAAAGCTTGCCCGCAAGAATTGGATGTAATGGATTATATCCAGGCATCATTGCGGGGAGATGTCGCCAAAGCGGCAGAACTTTCATTTGACTGCATACAGTGTGGCTTATGCGCCATGCGCTGCCCGGAGGAGATAGCTCATTATCATGTT
>JAPDJQ010000084.1 GCA_029259015.1 Thermoplasmatota archaeon
ATCTAACAATTGCATCAGATGGATTTGAAATATTTTCAACAAGCAATGGCTGAACATGCTGCTGATTATATTCATCATAATACAATGCTACAGGTGTAGCTATCAAAGCATAAAATGGATTTTCCTTGCTTACTATCACTGGCGTGGCATCCTGCCTCTCTATGCTTGATGTATAGTTTATTGTTCCTTCATCAGTAAATTTTGTTTCATATGCCATAACTGGCAGCAGAATAAATGCCAGAGCAATAACAACAATCTTCTTTAACTTCATGTTCCTTTATGTAAAAGAATTTAATAATCATTTTGCTCATGCGAAAGAAAAATGAAAAATTATGCTGTTGCACTTTTTCTGTATGAACATGTAATCAGCAAAAAAATTTATTGCAGTGTTTTTCTACCATTTATACCTTAAAATTGCTGCTATTCCTCCAAATGCTTTGTATAATATCTCTCCTTCCTCGCTCTCTCTTCCGATTATTTCTATTTCTGCCCCGCTATTTTCAGCAAGTTCAGCATACTCCTCAACAATATCCTTCTCCTCCAAAATTTCCATTGGAATATTGCATTTCGGACATTTCATATCAAGATTTTCCACTATTTCTTTCACTTCATATCCGCAGTTTTTGCATCTTGCTTTCACCTTATACTTTTCCAGAGCATCTGATATGAGAACAACTTCCACTGCCCCTGCTTCTAAAGCTTTCTTTACCTCATCCTCGCCATATATTGCCAAACCACTATCTTTTCTTACTTCATTGAGGAAGCGCTGCATCATTCTGCGATCCTTTATGACATCCAGTTCTTCCAAATCATTTGCTGCAGCATTTACTATCTCCCTCAATCCAAATTCATCTGTGTAGCCAGTATCATAAATCCCAATGATTTTTTTCTTAATCCTGTAGTCAAGGTAGTTGCCATTCACAAATTCTCTTTTTGTAGCACCTGGTCCTCCAACCAAAATACCTTTCAGATTTTCTTTTTCCAAAAAAAGTTTTGACGCTTTTTCTCCAGCTTTAACAAACCATTCATGGGCTGCTATCTCTGTAAGTCTTTCAAATCTTCTCTGACTCTGTCCTCCTTTCTTATGCTTTCCTGGGACGCGAGAAGTAAGATATGCAGCCATTTCTATCCGGCTGCCAGTTAAAAAACCAATGGTGCATTCTCTCCTATCAATCAGCAAAAGACCATACACATCTTTTTCTTCTATTAACTTTTCCAATGGCTCCAAATAAAATTGTGAATCGCATCTGTAGAGATATATATTGATGGGCATCGGTGGCTCAATAACCTCCGCAACAAGCTTGGGCGGCTCTCCAACCATGCCAACAAAAAACACCATTCCATTTGGAGGGGGCTGTTTGAAGTAGCGGAGGCGAGCCATTATAGATTCGATAGCGGCAAGAACATTCTTTCTTGTCTGCTTTGATTTGATATTTGATGACTGTGAGTATTCATCTCTCAAATGAGCCATAACATCGCTTATGCGCCTATTTGGAGGGATATAAAGCGAGATAAGCTCGGTATGCTGTCCTTTAATCTTACGCAACTCGTCAAGCTTTTTCTTGAATAGATATTTCTGCCGTTTATCAAGCATCGTTGCTAAAAGAACACCCTTTTTTAAATTTTAGGATAAATAGGGGCCTACTGGATGAATAATGAGTTGCATTGCGTTTCTCGTCAAGGCACATTATTCCAGAGCTGCCTGAGCAGCAGCAAGTCTTGCTATCGCTACTCTAAATGGAGAGCAACTCACTGCATCGATGCCAATATCATGACAGAATTTTATAGAGCGAGGCTCTCCTCCATGCTCTCCACATATGCTTATTTCTATTTCATTGCCTTTAATTTTCCTTGCCTTTTCAACAGCCATTTTCATTAATGAGCCCACTCCTTTTTCGTCAAGCACTGCAAACGGGTCATGCGGAAGCACCTTGTTCTGCACATAATATTCAAGAAATTCTTTTCCAGCATCGTCTCTACTGTAGCCAAATGTAGTTTGAGTTAAATCATTTGTACCAAATGAAATAAAATCGACTTCCTTTGCTATTTCATCTGCAATTATGCAGGCGCGTGGCAATTCAATCATTGTTCCTATCTTATAATCTATTTTCTCGCCCTTTTCCTCAAAAACCTCTTCAATTTCATCTATAATGTGTTCCTTTGTTATCACTATCTCATTTATCTCGCTAACAATTGGAATTTCTATATATGGCAGCACTTCATATCCTTCCTTTCTCGCCATTATCGCAGCCTCAATAATGGCCCTTGCCTGCATTCTATATATCTCTGGATGCAAAATAGCTACTCTTACACCTCTGAAACCAAGCATTGGATTAACTTCTCTGAGTTCCTTAATTTTGTCCAGCACTCTCTTTTCCTCCTCTGTCAATTCCTCCTTTATTTCCTTTTCAAGCATTTCTTCATATCTTGGCAGAAATTCATGCAGTGGAGCATCTAAAAGGCGGATGACAACTGGCTTGCCATTCATTATCTTGAAAAGCTCAATGAAATCCTTTCGCTGCCTCTCGAGCAATTCATTCAACGCCTCCTGCTTTTTACTTTCATCAAGAATCATTTTTCTGACTATTGGCAATCTCTTGCCTAAAAACATATGTTCTGTTCTGCATAACCCGATGCCTTCTGCTCCAAAATATACTGCCTTTTCAGCATCTTTTGGCAAGTCGGCGTTTGCATATACCCTGAGCCTCCTGAATTCATCAGCCCACTCGAGCAGCACCTTTAATTCATCTGTAAATTTTGCATCAATTAATTCTACTTTGCCAAGTATTACCTGGCCAGTTGTTCCATCTATTGTTAAAACAGAACCTTCTTTCAAAATGATTCCATTCACCTTCATATAGCCTTCTTCCTCGTTAATTTTCAGGCTGCCACATCCAACAACGCATGGTATGCCTAACCCTCGGCTAACAACAGCGGCATGAGATGTTATTCCACCTCTGACAGTCAATACACCTTGCGCCTTCACTATACCATGAATGTCATCAGGTGTTGTTTCCTCTCTCACCAGAATAATTTTCTCCCTGTCTCCAATCTTTGCTGCCTCATCTGCAGAAAAGCAGATTTTGCCTGTCGCCGCCCCAGGCGAGGCGGGCAGACCAGTTGCAATTACTTTAATTTTGTCATCCTTTTTTATCTGTTTGTGCAGTAATTGCTGCAAAGAATTTGGTTCTATCCTCTTTATTGCCTCCTCTCTGCTTATTATACCTTCCTTAACCATATCAACAGCTATTTTAACCGCTGCTCTAGCTGTTCTTTTTCCAGTTCTTGTTTGGAGCATGTATAGCTTGCCTTTTTCTACTGTAAATTCCATGTCTTGCATATCTTTGTAATGTTTTTCCAGCTTCTCTGCCATTTCGCATAACTCTTCATATATGTGAGGAAATATTTTCTCCAGTTCCTTTATAGGCAATGGCGTTCTTTTGCCGGAGACAATGTCTTCACCCTGCCCATTTATGATAAACTCGCCATACAGTTTCTTTTCTCCAGTAGATGGATCTCTTGTAAAAGCAACTCCAGATAAGCTATCATCTCCCATATTTCCAAATACCATGGTCTGCACAACAACGCCTGTTCCTATATCCTCTGGCAAATTATTGATTCTACGGTATTCAATAGCCCTTGGATTATTCCAGGATTTAAAGACTGCTTCAACTGCCATAAAAAGCTGTTTTTTAGGCAAGGGGGGCTGAAGCAATTTTTTATATTCTTCTACCACCTCTTTTAAAGCCTCTACCGATAACTCCTGATCCAGTTCAACGCCTTCCTCCTCTTTTTTCTTTTCTAGTATCTCCTCAAATTTTCTCTCATCAATGGAAAGGACAATGCTCCCAAACATGTACAGGAAACGCCTGTAGGTATCGTAGGCAAACCATGCATCTTTTTTCGCCATTTCCTCAACAATCTCATCATTTAAGCCAAGATTAAGAATCGTATCCATCATTCCAGGCATTGAAATTGGAGCACCAGAGCGAACAGAAACAAGCAATGGATTTTTTCTATCTCCGAATTTCTTTCCAGTTCTTTCCTCAATAACCTTCAATGCTTCCTCAATTTCCTTTTTCAGCTCCTCACTCAGCTTCCTTTCCTTAAAGTATTCTCTGCACGCTTCTGTGGAGATAACAAAGCCAGGAGGAACAGGAATACCGATTCTGCTCATCTCACATAGTTGAGCCCCTTTGTTACCTAGCAAATCAATCATGTCCTTGCTTCCCTCTTCAAATAAATATACTCTCTTCATTAATGTTGGCTAAGGAAAATGGTTTATATACTTTTCGTTCGCCAAAAATATATGCAATTTCTTGATCAATTACATTTTCATTATTCCTAAACTAAAAAAGAAATAGCGCCGGCGACCGGATTTGAACCGGTGACCGCCCGGTTAACAGCCGGGTGCTCCACCAGACTAAGCTACGCCGGCACCGATATGAAATGCGGAGGAGATAAAAAAATTCTTCGCTCACAGCACATTCAGTCCAAGCTTCTTTGCATATTCATAAGCCTTTTTATATTCTTCGCTGCTTATCCTTCTATTTATCTCCTCGTATTCAAATGCCTTGTAAGTTGGATAGTATTGATCCATTACGTTCACCACCGCATCGGGCGTATTTTCTGCAATCCATTCCAAAACTGGCAAGGAACAGCATTCCACATGATTGGGCAAAACAAGATGGCGGATAATCATCTCGCCCTGCCTATAAGCAATTTCATGATTTCTTGTAATAATTTCCCAATAATTCTTTACTTTCGATAGTTTTTCTGCGCATCTATCATTTCCATATTTGAAGTCGGTTAGATAGACATCAATGATATGCTTCAAAATATCCATTGTTTCCACGCTACAATACATGTTAGAATTCCATATTTGCGGCAAATTTGCGGAGCATTTTTCCAACACTTTAAGAATGTATAGCAAGTGAGGCGTTGGATCTCCTCCAACCCAGTTAACATTTCTTGCTCTTCCAACTATGCCATCGATAATCCATGCCATTCTTTCTGGCTCAATATAGATGCCTGCTTGATATTGCGAAATATCATAATTCTGGCAGTAAACGCAGCCAAATGTGCAGCCAGAAAAGAAAATTGTATATGAAGGCACAAGTACATCTTCTTCTCCATAATGAAAGAAATGAGACGCAATGCTTCCAAGCTTTGCCCCGCATCTCCCCAATTTTTCTCTTCTATCTATGCCGCATCTATGTTCGCAGAAATGACAGTTCGTATATATCTCCTCAGCTTTTTCAATGAGCTCCTCAAGTTTATCTTTATTTAGAAGATATTTGCTTTTTTCTATTCCTTCCAGTATTGCAAAATACCTTTCAAGCATTTTCAAACTCAATTTTAACTACTTTACCATGAGGCTTCTCTTCAGCAAAAACTTCTCCCTGAAACTTATACACCTTCGTATTCTTATCAAGCCATGCATCAGGTGGCAAGCCAGCCTTCATGCACGTATGACTCAAAAATTCTTCTTCATCCCATTTATATTCCACTGCCACTTGAGGCAAAAGCAATCCTTTATACCATCCTTTTTCCACTATCAGTCCATCTTTGCCTATTTCAACATGCTTTGGATAGTCTTTTGGCTCACATTTAATTAACTGAGGAGGAGTTAAAACAGTTACTTCAACAACAATGTTATCCAACTCATTTTCTCTCAAATCAGGAAAGCGAGGATCATGACAGGCTGAGACAGCTGCTTCTTTTATTGCTCTGCATAAAGGCATTACAGGCTCGGGTATACCAATGCAGCCACGAAGCATTTTTTCTGGATATGTATTTATGGTAACAAAAACCCCTGCTTTTTCCTCAAAATTTTCTAAATCATCTATTTTCTCTCCTTTAACATGATTTTCTATAACCTTTCTTGCATATCTCACCAACTTTTCTCCTTCCTCAAGTTGCATAAATTTAATTCAATTCCACTTTAAAAACTCTCTATCCCCATTTCTTCCTTGTTCCTTCCGGCTTCTTTTAGCACTTTCTCTGTCACATATATATCGCATCCCTCTCTTACAGCCAGAGCTATGCAATCGCTGGGGCGAGCATCTATAACTATTTCCTTTGCCTCTCCATCTTTGTAGTATTCCAGATATAATTTTGCCATGAACACGCCCTCTATCAAATCATCGATAACAACTTTTTTTATCGATGCCCCTAAAGAATTTATCACTTGGATGAATAAATCATGGGTAAGAGGGCGATGGAAACGCTTGCCATGAAGCCCATTCATTATGCTTTCTGCCTGCATGAAGCTCACATAAATTGGCAGGGCTTTATCGCCGTTGATTAAAATAATTTCTGAATAGTTATCGGCATGATAGGCATATGGGTAAACTTCCATTTTAATTAATTTTTCTTTCATTTTATCTCTGCTAACCTTTTTATCCTATTTATAACATTTGGATGGGAAGAGAATATTTCCAATAACTTATCTGCTGTTGTTGTTCTTGCTTTTTCTGCAAATACTTTCATTTCATATTCATCTATATGGCCATCTAAATTCAAATCTGCCTGCTTCAAGTCAACAACATCTCTTTTGGAAGTAGATGGATCTGTTGCAAAAAATGCCTTCATCCCTTCTGCCTGCTTGATTTTCTCTCTTGGGATTACTGATGTAGATGCCGTTATTCGGTATAATGCAGAAGCTAGGGCATGAGGCTTTTTGGTTAGTGTTGCTGAGCCATAATCGGCATAATACTCTCTTATTCTACTCACATAAAGCACAATTAAATTTGTTATGAAATATACAAGAAAAGCAACAAAAGCGATTAAGACGGCAGAGCTTTCTCTTCTTCTCCCCCATAAAAAGTTCCAGAAGATTAAGTAGCTGATTAGAGGAATAACAGAGAGCATTGTTATAACAACCATATCGCGATGTTTCAAATGAGAAATTTCATGTGCCAGAACTGCTTCAAGTTCTTCATCATTCAAAATTTTTAGTAAGCCTCTTGTTACACAAACTCTGCCATCTTTGGCACTTCTTCCAAATGCGAAGGCATTAGGTATATCTATGCCAGCTATTCCCACCTTTGGCATTGGAATGTTTGCCTCTCTAGCAAGCCTTTCTACCATATCATATAACTTTGGCATATCCTTTCTTTCAATATATTTAACCCGCATAGTTGCTTCAACAATTTTCGGGCTTATCAAATATTGAAGCAATACAATAATGAATGCTATAACAGCCAGAACAATGGGCTGGGCGTAGCCAGCAAAATAGGCAATGAGTACAAGTAAGCCGTATATGATTGCAAATAGCAGTGCAATTGCAACGGCAAGCCTTGCATACAGCCCGAGTTTCATCATCTCAAATAAATATGCATGCTATTAATAGTTTATTACTCATTTTTCGAATGAAATACAAGATATGCCGCCATGCTACTTTACACTTCCACATTAAACACAATCCGGACAATCCATCCAATGACAAATGATATGGCGGCAATGCCGAGACTTATTCCCATCATTTCTATGAATAATTTATGGAAAACCAAATCTTTGACAACTGAAACAAAGAAAGTAAATAGCAGAATCACTAAAAAAGCGTTAAAAATTGTTGCGAGAAGAGCAAAATAATAGCTGGATAGAATGAAATATGGAAAGACAAGAAATAGAACAGTAAAAATATAGGCAATGCCGGTATAGAATGATGCTTTGAATGGACTTTTTTCTCCGCCTTCTGATTTCTTTGCTAGATATTCTGAGGATGCCATTGAAAGCGAGGCTGCTATTCCTGTTATCAGCCCTGCCATTCCTATTATTCTTACATTCTGCAGAGCAAATGTCAAGCCAGCTAATGCTCCCATTAATTCAACCAAAGCATCATTTAAGCCAAGAACCATTGAGCCAATGTAATTGATTTTTTCTTCGTCTATCATTTTTATAAGCAAATTTTCGTGTTCGAACTCATCATGTAGAATCTCTTTTGCTTCTGGAATTTTATCTATCAACTTTTCATATTCCTTTTCTGCCTTTTCCTCGCCTCTCTCCATCATTTTTATTGCAAATGTGAGTCCAAAAATCTTGGAAATGAGCAGATATTTAAAGATGGTGAATTTGCATGGCTTGACTTCTCTCCCGCTATATTTTTTCCATTCATGATAGTGGCGTAGCTCATCTCTGGAAATTTTCTTCAGGGTTTTGACATTCTCTCCCTTTGCTTTTTTAGCCAGAATATCATAAAAGATGTGTTCTGTGATTTCATTTTTCTGAAACTCGATTATTGTTCTTTTAATATCTTCATCCATTTATTCACCTCATTTGAAAACTTCTCCTGTTTCCTTATACCACAGCACTGAGTCCAGATGAGCCAGCGGAATGTTAATCTTTTTCGCAAACTCTCTCATTTTGTTTTCTATCTCAATATACTTTTTTCCTGATATGGAAGAAGGTATTTCATTTATTATCTCAAGTAAATAAAGATTTTTCAGGATATGGCGATCCAGTATTGCAACATTTTTGCCTTTACCTATATTGCGCAAGAAATGGCTCGCCTCCTTATAGCCCATGCCTTTGATGTTTTTAACAAGCCACTCTCTTGCCTCATAAGCATCTTTAAATTTTTCAAACACACTTCGTATCTTAACTTTTCCCTCATTTGTAAAAATTTTTCTTGCATCAACAATATACTCTGCCTTCTTATTTTTAAATCTAACTCCCCTTAGCATGGAAACAATTTCCTCTTTACTGCCATCCAATAGCAAACTTTTATTTTTAATGGCTAGAATAGCATCCCAGCATGCTTTAGCTTTTGATTGAGGAGTGAGTAAACAGAAAAATAACTCTGCGAGGATATCTTCCTCTCTGCCATTTTTCCATAATTTTTCGAATTCTTCCAGTCTTTCTTCTATTTTATTTTTTATTGAACCATAAATATTCTTAATTTCCTTCACCCTTTCTTCATCCATTTTTCTAACAAAAATATCTTATTCCCTTATTTAATTTCTTATGAATGTGGATTGATGAGTTAAAGGAGAATATCATTGACTTAAGCCTCGAAAGAATGAAAAAGTTTGTAAGTAATGAAGGAAAGGTGAAATATGAAGTTATACATGTTGGAGGAACAAATGGTAAAGGTTCAGTATGTCAGTTTATAGCCAGCATTTTGGGAAGGAAATACAGAGTAGGAGTATACACCTCTCCTCATTTGGAAAGGGTGAATGAGAGAATAGTTGTTAATGGAAAGGAGATAGAAGATGAAGAAATAGCCAAATACGAATATTTAAAAAAATATGGTTTTACCTATTTTGAAGCTTTAACTGCAATGGCCATACTCTATTTTAAAGAAAAGAAAGTGGAGTATGCGGTAATGGAAGTTGGATTGGGGGGCAGATGTGACGCAACAAATGTTGTTGATCCCACCGTTACAATAATAACAAATGTTGCAAAAGAGCATGAAAAGTATTTAGGCAATGACATCATTTCAATCGCAAGAGAAAAAGCAGGAATAATAAAAGATGCTCCTGTAATAACAGCTGCCAGAGGAAAGGCATTAGAAGTAGTAAAAAAAGTTGCAAAGGAAAGAAGCGTTGAGATATATATCATTGGAAAGGATGTTGTGTGGAGAAAAACTGGCAGAAGAAAATTTGTTGTGCAATCAGAAGAAAAATATGAGGTTGAAAGCAGGCTATATGGGAATTTTCAGGGAGAAAATATTGCCATAGCAGTAAAAGCATGTGAGTTGCTGGACATTGAAAAAGAAAGCATTATTGAAGGCATAAAAAATGCAAAATGGCCAGGAAGAATGGAGAAAATTGGAAAATTTCTGCTGGACGGCTGTCATAATCCTTATGCCATAGAAGCTTTTGTTTCTTCTCTGGAAGATTTTGATTATGAGCAACTTATCATAATTTTCGGAGCAATGAAGGATAAGGATTTAGACGAAATGATAATGAGGTTGCCAGAAGGAAAGTATATTGCAGTGAAAATAGAAAATGAAAGAGCCGCCGAGCCAGAAAAAATTGCAGAAATTGGAGAAAAATATGGAAAGAAATTTCATATTGCTGAAAATGTAGCTAAAGCGATAAAAATTGCTGATGGGATGGCAGGAGAAAATGATATGGTGTGTATAATAGGGAGCTTGTATCTGGTTGGAGAGGCAAGGAAAACTCTATTATAATTCCCAGTATTCCTTCATCACTTCTCTCAATCTTTCAATAACTTCGTTGCATTCTTTGCCTTCTGCTTCATCATCAAATTTTATTGGCATATTACATAAATGACCTATTTCCACAGCAATTCCTTTTGGCAGATATTCCAGATTATAGCCTCCTTCAAGGCAACATACTATTTTACTCTGCACTTCCATGAATTTCTCTATTATTTTCCCGTAGAAATTTACAGAAAGCTTTAAGCCTCCCAAATAATCAGCATGGTGGCTGTCAAATCCAGCGGAAATTATAATTAAATCTGGAGAAAATTGTTTGGCTATTGGAATCATGATTTCGTCAAGCAGTTTTTCTATGCATTTTTCACCTGTTCCATGTGGCAGTGGAGCATTGACTATATAGCCTTCTCCTTCCCCGTTCCCCACTTCCTCGATTCTTCCTGTGCCAGGGTAGTGAGGATGGAGATGAAATGACTGATACATAACATCTCTCCTCTCATAAAAAATATCCTGCGTTCCGTTGCCATGGTGAACATCATGGTCGAAAATTAAAATTTTATATCCCTTTTCAGCGAGCAAATTGGCAGCCATGGCGGCGTTATTGAACAAGCAGAATCCCATGGAACGATGGCGAGTAGCATGATGGCCTGGAGGTCGTATCAATGCAAAAGCATTGCCACCCTCTTTCATAACAATCTGGCATGCTTTTATTACACCACCAGCAGCAAGTTTTGCCACTTCATATGAATATTCATTTGTGTATGTGTCTGGATCAAGCCATCCGATATGTTTGGCTGCCTCTATCATCTCCTGGCTATGAACTTTTGCAATTTCATTTTCATTGGCTATAGAGGGCTCGATAAATTGCAGTTTTTCATAAAATGGCATTTTTTGGAGTAACTCCATTGTCGCTCTCAAACGGGAAGCATTCTCTGGGTGAGATGCATTATCATGTAAAAGATACTTATCGGAATAAATAATGAAAGTCATAATTTGAAAAAGGATAGAAATATTTAATACATTTCTATCCCAAAAAATATAAGCTGAAATTGATTCAGACACGATGCTATGCAGCTTCCAGTCATAATAGCATTTGCAGTATTTTTTTTCAATAGCAACTCGCCAAATACTCAGCATAAAATTTGGTTTAAAGTTAGAAATATGGCAGATAATGCTGTGTGGAGCGATTGGGGTTTTAATAACAGGCCAAATCACACCTTATGAGGCAGCAAAAGCCATCAATATGGATGTTATGTTATTTCTTCTAGGTGTTTTTATAATTGGAGGGACTTTAGAAGAAAGTGGTTATATCATGCAAATTTCAAATATTATTCCCAGAAAGGTAAAATCCATGAATCAGCTTATTATTGCTTTAATTTTCGTAATTGGTTTTACATCTGCTTTTCTTATGAACGATACGATGGCAATTATAGGCGTACCATCGTCTTATATCTTTCAAAAAATTATAGAATATCTTCCAAACTGCTTATACTCACTCTTGCATTCTCTGTTACAACAGGTAGCATTATGAGCCCAATCGGTAATCCACAAAATCTTTTGATAGCTGTAGATAGTCCCATTCCTGATCCATTCATAACTTTTCCAAAATACCTCCTTTTGCCCACAATAATAAATCTGATTATGGTATATCTAGTACTCAAAATATTTTTTCATAAAGAATTTAATATTCCTCTATCAGATAATGCTTGTGACAAGGTGGTGAGGGACACAAAAATGGCTCTGTTAGCAAAATTTTCTTTATCCTTATTCTTATTTTTTGATAGCAGTAAGAATTATATCATCTATTATGGGGTTTGGGATAATACAGCTATGGCTTATCCCTATTATTGCCTCTATTCCCATATTACTTAGTGGAAGAAAATTCACCAAGATAATTAAGAACGTTGATTGGCGTACACTAATATTTTTCATGGCAATGTTTGTATTAACAAAAAGCATCGAGGATACACAATTCTTTCAATCTGTAATAGATAACATAGGTCTTCATATTGCTTCTCTACCAACTATATTCTCCGTAAGTATTATATCTAGTCAACTCCTGACAAATATTCCCTTTGTAGCATTTTATTTACCATTGCTTATTCATACTGGAGCAGGAATAAAAGGATATATGGCTCTTTCTGCAGCCAGCACCATCGCTGGAAATTTTACACTGTTGGGGGCTGCGAGCAATGTTATAATAGTACAGAATGTTGAGAAGAGAGGAGAGGCAATAACCTTCCTTGATTTTGCAAAAGTCGGCATTCCTTTGACGTTTATGAATGCAGTTGTTTACTACGTATTCTTAAGCTTATGAAATCAACACAAAAATATTTAGAGATGGAATGTATTCGGTTGCATCAGTTTTCATGTTTCAATTTTATTCATTAATTCCTGATAGCTGTAATGCCTAGCCTAGCAAAAAATTTTATATACCCCTTGAGATATTAGAAATTGCTCTTTTGGGGTGTAATTTATGGAAATGGAAACAAAAAAAGGCACAACAACCCTCGGGCTTGTGTTTAAAGATGGAATAGTAGCAGCTGCAGAGCATCGTGCAACCATGGGTACATTAATTGCTCATAAGGTAGCAAAGAAAATATTCAAAATAGACGATCATATGCTACTCACCACAGCTGGACTTGTTGGTGATGCACAACTCTTGGCAAGATTTCTGAGAGTTGAGGCAGAACTGTATAAGCTGGAGAGAGAAGAAAAAATGCCTGTAAAAGGGGCAGCAACATTAATGGCAAATATACTCAATCAGAGGAAATTTTATCCATATTATGTTCAGCTTATCATAGGGGGCGTTGATTCTACTGGCCCACATATATTTTCGCTGGATCCAGCTGGAGGAGCAATAGAGGACATTTATACTACCACTGGCTCAGGCTCACCCTATGTATTTGGAGTGCTTGAGGATAATTATAAAGAAAATATGGAACTTGATGAAGCAATAAATTTGGCCATTCGTGCCATGGCAGCTGCAATGAAGAGAGATGCTGCCTCTGGCGATGGAATGGATGTTGTGGTTATTACAAAGAAGGAGTATAGAGAACTAAGTCGTGAGGAAATTGAAGAACGGAAAAAGAAATTGGGATTATAAATTATATTCATGCCAGCAGAAGACCTTTTGAATAAGATAGAGGAAGAAATAAAAGCAGTCATTCCAGCAGACATTAGGATAACCGATATCGAGTTTGAGGGGGCAGAACTCGTAATATACACCAAAGACCCAGAAAAATTTGCAGAGAAAAGTGATTTGGTAAAGCAGCTTGCCAAAAAACTGCAGAAAAGAATAGTCGTTAGGGCTGATCCATCAGTTCTCGAGAGCATTGAAGAAGCGGAGAAAAAAATAAAAGAACTAATACCAGAAGAGGCAAAGCTCGTAAATATATATTTTGAACCGGATGTTGGAGAGGTTACAATAGAGGTGGAAAAGCCTGGGGTGGCGATTGGTAAAAAAGGAGCATTGTTAAATGAGATAAGAAAAGCAATAGGATGGGCTCCAAAAGTTATTAGAGCTCCTCCAATGCCTTCCAAGACTGTTCAAGATATAAGAAAATATCTCAGAATGGTTGCTGAGGAAAGAATAAATTTTCTGCGGAAACTTGGAAGAAGGCTGCATAGAGGAACAAGTGAAGGAGAAAAGTGGATAAGAATAACATCTTTGGGTGGATATAGAGAGGTTGGCAGAAGCTGCACACTCCTTTCAACACCAGATAGTAAAATATTGATTGATTGTGGAATTGATGTTTCTTCTCCCGATAATGGCTCCCCTTATCTTCACATGCCTGAAGTACTGCCACTAGACTCCATTGATGGTGTCGTGGTCACACATGCACATCTTGATCACTGTGGCTTGGTTCCAATGCTATTTAAATATGGATATGATGGTCCTGTTTATACAACATATCCGACAAGAGATGTTATGGTGTTGTTGCAGATGGACTATCTGCGTGTTTGTGCCGATGAGGCAAAAAAGCCACCATATAGCTCAGAGCATATAAGAAAGGAGATAACAAATACCATTCCGTTAAACTATGGAGACACAACAGATATTGCTCCAGATATTCGTCTTACAATGCATCGCGCTGGCCATATTCTTGGCTCTGCGATATGTCATTTTCATATTGGCGACGGACTTTTCAACATTGCCTTTTCTGGGGATATAAAATATGAGAAGACATGGCTTTTTAGCGCGGCAGCTACTCATTTTCCAAGGCTGGAAGCGTTGGTGCTTGAAGCAACATATGGTGGAAAAAACGATATACAGCCATCCCGCAAAAAAGCTACGGAACAGCTAAAGGAAATAGTTAAAAAGACGCTTGAAAGCAAAGGAAAAGTATTAGTCCCTGTTTTTGCCATAGGTAGGTCCCAGGAAGTTATGATTGTTCTCGAACATTTGATGAAAGAAAAAGAAATTCCAGAAGCACCCATTTATTTAGATGGCATGATATGGGAAGCAACCGCCATACATACTGTATATCCAGAATATTTAAACGCTGATTTAAGAAAGAAAATATTTCAGGAAGGAGAGAATCCTCTCATGTCAGAGATTTTTGAGAGAGTGGATAGCTATGATAAAAGGAGAGAGATAATAGATGATAAAGATCCATGCATTGTTCTTGCAACAAGCGGTATGCTGAACGGCGGCCCTGTAATGGAATATTTTAAGGCATGGGCAGAGGGAGAAAGAAATACTCTTGTATTCGTTGGCTATCAGGCAGAGGGCACTCTTGGAAGAAAAATACAGAAAGGATGGAAGGAAGTTGTGATAGGAGATAAAGTGATAAAGATAGAAATGAATATAGAGACATGTGAAGGTTTTTCCGGCCATTCTGATAGAAATCAGCTTATGAATTATGTGAGAAATCTTACACCCAAGCCGAAGAAGATAGTGGTGAATCACGGAGAAGAATCAAAATGTCTCGATTTAGCGGCAAGCATCCATAAGAAATATGGAATAAGCACTTTAGCCATCAGAAATCTCGAAACGGTAAGGTTTAGGTAATAATTTATAAATAAACAAACAATTATACTCTCAAGGTGGATTATCATGCGAGAGAGGAAGTTACTGATAGTGTTTGTAGCCATTTTATTACTATGGATAAATCTGAATGGAAGCGTATCTTCGTACACGGAGGAGAAGATATATTTTTATGTTTTTGAAAAAGAGGACCTCCTTTTCAAGTTTGTATCTGTTTATGATGGCTCAAATTATACATGGGACTTTGGAGACGGAAGCATAGGTTATGGAAAGGTAGTAGAGCATCAGTATTTAATGCCAGGAACATATGAAGTGAGATTAATTGTGAGAGATAATGGAAATGAAATAGTGAATTATAGTCAAACAATAAATACAGCAAATATTCCTCCTATACCAGATTTCTATTATTCTCCAGAATACCCATATACTCTTGAAACAGTATTTTTCTTTGATAATTCGACAGATCCAGATGGCTATATTATAAACTGGACTTGGCATTTTGGAGACGGTGGCATAAGTTATCTACCAAATCCAAATCATACCTACTTAAAAGCTGGAGAATACAATGTCACCCTAACAGTAGTTGATAACGAATTTAAGGCAAAAACTGTAGCAAAGCAAATAATAGTGAGAAATAGGCACCCAGTAGCAAAATTCTACTGGACAAAGGGTGAGGAAGGAACACTGATATTTTATGCTAATTATCTGTATGATCCTTCTTATGATCCAGATGGAAGTATAGTAAACTATACATGGGACTTTGGAGACGGAAGCATAGGTTATGGAGAATGGGTGGAACATGTTTATGCAAAGGATGGAGTATATAATGTTACTCTAACTGTATATGACGATGATGGTAACTCTACAAGTATTCAGAAAAAATTGCTTGTAGCAGATTTTTACGTAGATGAAAATGTTTTTGATCCATTGAACCACACATGGAACAGAATACAGGATGCAGTCGATAATGCGACAGATGGAACCTTCATATATGTGAGACAAGGCACCTACAACGAAGACGTATATATTGATAAAGCAGTTAAAATAATCGCAGAGAATGCAACCCTGAAAGGCAGCAACTATTCCTTCTATCTTGCCAAAGACGGTATAATAATAAAGAATTTCATTATCAAAAATTCAGATAAAGGCGTAGTTATAGATGCAAATAATGTTTTCATAGAAAATTTTGCATTGAATGGAAATAAATTAGGATTCATCATAAAGGGTAATGAAAATATAATTATGGATGTAACTGTTGATTCATCAAATGCTTCTCTTATTATAGAAGGTGACAACAATTATATCGAAAATGGAAGTTTCCATGGGAACATATATGGCTGTAAGATATATGGCGAAAACAACATTCTGATAAATAATAGTTTTTCAGGGTTGTATGGTGTCTATATTGAAGGTTCCAGCAACTTTATAGAAAGAAATTATGTTTCAAATAGCATATATGGCTTGTATCTAATGAATGCAAATGAAATAGAAAACAACACTATTGAGGGATGTTCATATGGGATGAAAATAATGAGTTACTCTTTTATAAAATTCAACAAGTTTATAGGCAATACTTATGGTATAGAGGCAATCACATATTTTGCTATAAAGAGTGCATATTTTGCGGAGAATAAAATATCCATTTCTTCTAAAGATGTAGAGGCAAGCAACATAAGTATTTTTGGAGGAGATTATGGAGTCGTTGCAGATAATGGAACTATTCACGATTCATCTATTCAAAATGTAGATGTTGCTATAAAAGTAAAAGGAGAGGCACATCTTCATAACATTTCTATACAGGACTGCAATAAAGGTATAGAAGGAGATGGAGAAGCATTAATTTCAGACTGTCAATTCATAAACAATTATATTGGAATAGATGAAATAGAAAGCAATGTGTTAAATTCAATATTTGCTGACAACTACTACGCTATAAAAGGACACGATATCATTGTTTTTAATTCAACATTTACAGGAAATGAATATGGATTTTCACTCACAGACAACGATACTGTGGAAAAAAGTACATTTACAGGAAATAAAATGGCTCTAGACATCAACGGAGAAAATAATGTTATAGAAGATAATATAATAGAGGGCAATACATATGGGATAAAAGTTGAGGCATCTCACAACAGCATAAAAAATAATGTTATAGAAAATAATACTTATGGCATCAGAATAATTTTCTCTTCTTTCAATCTTCTCCAATCAAATGAAATGAACAATAATCTATACAATTTTGATATAGAGGGAAGCAAACTTCATCATTTCTATCAGATGATAGATGAAAGCAATAAAATAAATGGAAAAAGCATGTTTTATCTAATAAATCAATCTAATAATGTAATAAACCAAGAATGTGGCTATCTCGCTCTCATAAATTGCAGCAACATTTCTATCGAGGATTTGAACATGGAACATAATGGAGAAGGATTGCTGATTGTTTATTCTGATATCATCCATGTCAGCAATTGCAATCTCTCTGCCAATATAGATGGCATATATATTCTAAATGGAGAAGAAATGTATCTGGAAGAATTGTATGTGATAAACAATTACAATGGTATTTCATCCAAATCATCCAGCAACATTTTCATAAGCAACGGTAATTTCATAAATAATTCGAGAGGAATCAATCTCTTTTATATAGAAAAAGAAAATGCAATGGTAAAAATAAACAATACATCTATTGAAGGAAATGAACTTGGCATAAATGTTGAGAATCTTGCAGGACTTTCCATCGAAAATTTAACTTTTGAAAACAATGACAAAGCTTTGCGAGCATTCAATGCCAATCTTTCCATAGAAGATTGTATATTTTATGGAGAATATGGAATAGAGGCAATAAAAACTTATATTGAACTATCTGACACAGAATTAAGTGGCAATCAATCATTTTATGCAGATAGTTCAACAGTTTCAATGAATAATGTTGCCATACACGATTCTGCTATAGGAATAAAAAGTGATAATTCCTCATTGGCGATACATAGCAGCAGTTTCTATGGTAATGGATGCGGAGTAGCCATACTTGTAATGGATAGCTATCTATCTGTTTTTGATTGTTCATTTATTAATAACACATGGGGTATAAAGGGAAACACCTATATTGAGGTAGATGGAACAGAGTTTAGCAAAAACAGTTATGCAATTGAGGTGAACTTATCAGATGGAGAAATTGCAAACAGCGAATTCGCCTTTAATTCCTACGGCATAATAGCAAATAGCTCTTCATTGAGTGTTATCAATGTTACAATATATGAAAATGAATATGGCATCTCGTTGAATTCATCCTCGTGTATAATAAAGGGTGGGGACTATTATAACAACAGTGTGGCTGTGGAGATAAATGGAAGTGAAAATGTTATAGATAAAATATTATTCCATCATAACAGCAAAGCAGTTATTTTGAATGGCAAGGAAAATAAGGTTGTGAATTCCTCTTTCTGGAAGAATTTGTATGGCTTGGTTGCTTACGGCGTAAATAATACAATATATCATAACAACTTTGTCTATAATATTGAAAATGCTAGAGATTATGGCAATAATATCTGGAACGCTTCCTATCCAACAGGAGGCAATTACTGGCACGATTATGCGGGAGAGGATTATTTCAAAGGAAAGAAGCAGAATGAGAGTGGAAGCGATGGAATAGGGGATATACCTCATGAAATTTATGGAAACTTTGACTACTATCCTCTTATGGATTATTATGAAAATGCGTCTGCCATTCCAAATGAGCCGCCTGTTGCCAGCTTCTATTTCTATCCTTCCTCGCCTTATTCGTTGGAGGAGGTTATATTCATCGATACCTCATATGATGAAAATGGCAAAGAAGATATAGTCTTATGGCGCTGGGACTTCGGAGATGGAAACACAAGCGATTTGCCAAATCCAAAACATGTGTATGGTAAAGCAGGTGTATATAATGTAACGTTGTATATTGAGGATAAAGCAGGGGCCAACAGCAGCATAAAGACGCAGATAGAAGTGAGAAATCTTCCTCCAGTTGCAAACTTTTCATGGAGTCCAACCGAGGTATTTTCATACACGCTTGTAGAGTTTAATGCAAGCTCAAGCTATGATTCTGACGGCTCTATAGTCAATTATACATGGAATTTTGGAGATGGAAATGCAGGCTATGGCGTATTGCCAACTCATAAATACACAAACTCTGGAACTTATATTATTGTGCTAACTGTCAGAGATGATATGGGTGCAGAAAGCAGCATGGAAATAGAATTTGAAGTTAAAAACAGGAAGCCGGATGCAAAATTCATATTCACTCCTGAAGAGCCATATGCTGAAGAGGAGATAAACTTCACAGATTTGTCATCTGATTTGGACGGAAAAATTGTTGAGTGGCGCTGGGACTTCGGGGACGGAAGCATAGTATATGGAAAAGATGTAACGCATGCATATGATAAAGCAGGAGAGTATACTGTAACTTTGCAGGTGAAAGACGATGAGGGAGCAAAAGCAAATTACAGCATGACAATAAAGATAAAAGAAAAAGAGACACCTGGTTTTGAAATAGCGTTTGTGTTGATTGCTTTTGTTGTAATAGTGGCCAGGAGATTAAAAAAATTTAAGTAGTTATATATATTGGTGGTGTAATGTCAAAGACAATGTCTAAAGAACAAACAAAAAAATCAAAAAAGGACGATATAAAGAAAAAGCTTGAAGAGATTGAAGAAGCCCTGAGATACAATGAGGCAATGCTTGAGGAATTATATGAAACACAGGAATCTATGTTTCCAATATTTGCAGATCTGGTTAAATTGATAAGCAGACTTTACAAGGAAATGAAAATAGAGGATGAAGAGTTAAAAGGATGTATAAACAGGCTTAAGGAAACTTTCACAGATGAAAATGAAAATATCCTGAAGAAATATTTCAAGGATAATGACGATTTCACAGTTGCCTACACCTGAAATTAAAAGAATTGCAGAAATAATAGCAAATGAAATAGAGCAGGGAAAAATAAAGAACAAGGAAGATTTATTAAAATTTAAAAAATTTTTAGCACGACAATATTCGTTAAAGAGAATTCCTTCTGATGCTGAGATTCTGAGCCATATTGAAGGAGAAAAAAAGGAGAAAGTAATAAGCATTCTCCAGAGAAAGCCAGTCAGAACAATTTCTGGTGTTGCAATCATTGCTGTAATGACTTCTCCATATCCATGTCCTCACGGAAGATGCATTCCATGTCCAGGTGGCCCTCCTTATACGCCACAAAGCTATACTGGCAAAGAGCCTGCTGCTTTAAGGGCTGCTCGCAACGAATTTAATCCATATCTGCAGGTTAAAGATAGACTGAAGCAGCTGGAAATAATAGGACATCCTACTGATAAAATAGACATGATTATAATGGGTGGAACTTTTCCAGCCAGAGATGTAATTTATCAGAAATGGTTTGTGAAGAGATGTTATGACGCTTTGAATGGTATAGATGCCGTAAACTTGGAGGAGGCAAAAAGACTGAATGAAAATGCTGCCCACAGATGCATTGGTCTAACTATTGAAACTCGTCCCGACTGGTGTAGAATGTGGCATATTGACACAATGCTTGAACTTGGAGCAACAAGAGTGGAAATTGGTGCACAAATTTTGGATGATAAAGTTCTTGAAGAAATGGGGCGAGGCCATACAGTATTTGATACTATTCTGGCAACACAGCTTGCAAAGGACGCGGGCCTTAAAATATGCTATCACATAATGCCTGGACTTCCAGGAAGCAGTTATGAAAATGATCTGCAATCCTTTCAGAGAATGTTTAGAGATGAAAGATTCCGTCCAGATATGCTTAAGATATATCCTACGCTGGTTGTTAAGCCCTCCATTCTATATGAAAAATGGAAAGCTGGCGAATATAAGCCACTGGAAGAAGAGGAGGCAATACATCTAATTGCAGAGATGAAAAAATATGTGCCGGAATGGGTTCGCATTCAGAGGGTGGAGAGAGATATTCCTTCATATATGATTGAGGAGGGAATAAAAAAAAGCAATTTAAGGCAGATTATTCACAAAAGAATGAAGGAGCTGGGCATGGAATGTAGATGTATAAGATGCAGAGAGATAGGGCATAAAAAGGTGGACATAAAAGACGATTTTGAATTGAGAAGAAGAGAATATATTGCAAGCAGTGGAAGAGAAATATTTCTTTCCATAGAGAATGAGGATGTTATCGTTGCTTATTGCCGCCTCCGCATTCCTTTCAGGCCCCATCGTTATGAGATGGAGAATGCCGCTGTTGTTAGGGAGCTTAAGGTACATGGCGCAATGGTTGAGATAGGCAGGAGAGATAGCAAAAAATGGCAACATCGCGGCTATGGAAAAATTTTGATGGAGGAAGCAGAAAAATTGGCAATGAAATTTGGTAAGGAAAAGCTCCTCGTTCTGAGTGGAGTAGGGGCAAAGGAATATTATAGAAAAATAGGATATGGAGAGGAAGGCGTTTATATGGTTAAATATCTCAGCTGAATAGTGTTATGTATGGATGAATTAGATATGCTGTAGCTGCAATTATGTAGAAGCCAGCAAGTGTTAAATAAAATGCGGCCCATAAATCATTGTTTTCAAGAGATATTTTTGAAATATCCATTCTGAACATCTTGTAAATCATCCAGAGAGTCGGTATAACAAGGATGAACAATGCTGCCATATTTGATGGAAGCAAACCTGCTTTTAGATAGACAGCAAGCAGGAAGAAACTCAAAAATGAGAGAAAGGCAATTATCCACGACAGTGTTTTTAATCCATGATATACAGCAGGGGTCATTATTCCAAATTTTTTATCTCCTTCTATATCATTTATATCCTTTGTATTCTGCCATGCTAGCACCCATACTGCCATTATGCTTCCTATAAGCCATGGTGTGGCGTCGCCAACATTGCCAAATATGCTCCATGCAGCCGGCAAAGGAAGTAATCCACGAGATATTGCTAATGAGGTGGTATTAAGCCATAATCTCTTCTTTAGTCTGAAAGGCTCTATATTATAAAGTACGCCAGCGAGAAGAAATGCCACCATGAAAAAACCATAATAGATGTTTATGGCAAAACCAATAAGGATGGAAAATATGGCAAAGAACCATGCCACTGCCTGTGCCTTTTCCTCGCTTATTTCACCGCTTGCTATGGGGCGATAATTTTTACCATTTACCCTATCTATTTCGACATCTTCAATCTGGTTCATTATCTGGCCCACAGCCTGAGCAGAGGCCAGAGCAAAAGATGCAAGAAGTATTGTGGAGAAATTTTGCCAGAATATTTCTGTTTCATTATATACTGCAAGCTGGAGAAGACAGCCAAACATGATTGCCATGAATGGGGCAATGAGAGTAAACGGTCTAACCAGCATAAACCAAGCTTTCCAATTCATAAAATCAATAGATAATGTAGAATTTGTTTTAAATATTATGGTTCAAAAATAGAAAAATAAAAAGGGGGTTTAGAGCCAGTCAACTCCTCCGGCAAGCAATGCCTCTCCCATGAGGAACTGAAGTCTTGGTATGCCGTAGCCAATCTTTCCAAAGTCTATGTATATGCCGACAAATCCCCAGACAATGAGTGTGTGGGTGCCAACCATGTCCCAGTATTCAATACGGGGTGGCAACAAACGTACATTGAGAGATGCTGTATAACCGAGCAAGAAATACTGCATTATAATCGGGCGGAACATGAAGCCAATGAATGCCTCTCCTGGATACAAAGGAATCCAAGAAAATCCTCTGCCAAAGCTTATTATTGGCAATAGAAAGTCCATTTTTGGACTCAGGAAATTCGCTAGTATCTTTGCTACAGGGAATCCTGCAGGTATAAGACCCAGTTCTATCAATTTGTTGATGAATGCCTCAATTATCTCCATCGCCAAGCTTTTTTCATCATCATCTGCATTGGGATCTGTTAGAATCTTAATGGCATCTTCCACTTCTATTGCTTTTTTCTCTAGAAGTTTCACATCTTTTTCAGATAACTCTATTATCTTTACCTCCTTGCCAACTGGTGTAAGTACTGTGGTACTCACCTCAATTTTTTTTCCTTCGTATCCTGCGCTCGCTAAAAACGGAGTTGATACCAAAGCAACAGCCAATAACATAATTCCTATCTTTGTCCCCCATCTCATTTAACCCACCTAAATATGAATACGGAAGTTTATATTTATTTATTTCGATACATACTTAAAGCATCGGTAAGAAACTCCTTCTTTATAAAAATTTCCTCTGTCAACAGAGGATAAAACTCAAAGTCATATTTTGTGTCTAAAAGAACTAGATTTTCTGCAGGGGCAATACCAAAATTTATCCTTCTCTTTTTATTCAGGCAATCCATTATTTCTTCTTTCCCGATATCTTCCTTTCCTGCTTTGATTACTGCTGCCATCATCCTCCTTATCTGATTCCACAGAAAAGATTTCCCTACAAAATCCACCTTTATTATCCTGCCCTTTTTTGTAACACTCACCCTGTCTATCCTCCTCACTGGATTTCTTGAGTCTATTCTGGCAAAATATGAGAAATCATGCTCTCCTTCGAAAAGCGTGGCAGCTTCTTTTAATTTTTTCACATCAAAACCATCATCGTATAGAT
>JAPDJQ010000117.1 GCA_029259015.1 Thermoplasmatota archaeon
ATGTGATTAATTTCAAGCGTGCCATTCCTTATATAACTCATAATACAGAGAGGGCTCATAAAAAGGGAATTGGGCCAGGAGCCTATCCGCAGAAGGCTTGTAAGCTCATACTCAAAGTTATAGAAAATGCTGAAAATAATGCTGAATATAAAGGATTGAATCCAGAGAATATGTATATTGCCCATATTTCCACCTATAGAGGGCGTATTATACGTGGCTTCATGCCCCGCGCTTTCGGAAGAGCAACCGCTTGGAATGAGCGCACTACAAATGTTGAAATAATAATTGCTGAGAAGGAGGAAGAATAACATGGCGATAGAAAGGAAATTCGTCCAGGAAAATCAGAAAAGGGTGCTGCTTAAGGAATTTTTGATGAAGGAGAGCGAAAGAGCTGGTTTCGGAGGCTTAAAGATTCAGCGCACCCCAATGGGCACACTTATCACCATGCAGATTGAAAGACCTGGATTGATTATAGGAAAGGGCGGGAAAAGGATAAAAGAACTTACTGAAATAATAGAGAAGAAATTCAAGGTTGAGAATCCACAGATAGAAATTGAAGAGGTGGGAGGAAGCATCGCTCTCAATGCTCAGTTAATGGCGCAGAAGGTTGCTGCCGCTTTGGAAAGAGGATGGCATTTCAGGCGTGTAGGCCATTCTACAGTTCGCCGTATAATGGATGCTGGAGCGAGAGGTTGTCAGGTTATAATATCTGGTAAGTTAACTGGAGCAAGACATAGGACAGAGAAATTCACAGCCGGCTATGTTAAATACTGTGGAGAGGTTGCAAAAGAAGTTATGGATGAAGGAATGGCAGTTGCAATAACAAAGCCGGGAATAATAGGAGTTAAGGTAAGAATAATGCGTCCAGATGCAAAACTGCCAGATGAAGTAGAGGTTCTGGAAGGAAAAACGGAAGAGATTAAGGAAGAAATAAGGAAGGCTGCAGAAAGGAGAGAGGAAGCACTTGAAAAATTGGAGAAACTAGAAGTTACAAAAATTCCAGGCATACCTTCAAATGTGCTTACCGCTCTTCATAAAGCAGGTATCAAAAATGCCAGAGAGGTATATGAGATGGACATAAATGATTTGATAGAAATAAAGGGAATAGGTATAAAAAGGGCTGAGAAATTAAAGGAAGTGTTAAAGGAGGTGCTCGAAAAGGATGAAGGCGAAGGAGATAAGAGCGATGAGTAGTGAAGAAAGACGCAAAAAACTCAAAGAACTGAGAAATGAGTTGATGGAAGAATATGGAAGGGCGTCGATGGGCGGCTCACCTCCTTCTCCTGGCAGAATAAGGTATTTAAGAAAAACCGTTGCCAGATTACTCACTGTGATGAGGGAGGAAGGAGAAATAGAATGAGCGATATATGCAAAGTTTGTGGGTTGCCCAAAGAACTTTGTGTGTGTGAAACAATTGCCAGGGAAGGAAAAGAAGTTAAGATTACAACAGAAAAAAGGAGGTATGGAAAGATGGTTACGGTTATATCAGGACTGGATTCATCTGTGGACATATCTGAGCTTGCTACCGAGTTAAAAAAATGTTGCGCATGTGGAGGAACAATAAAGAAGAATACCATCGAACTTCAGGGAGATCACAAAGAAAAGGCAAAGAAGAAGCTGGAGGAAATGGGTTTTGCAGTGGAGATAGAATGACGAAAAATTTTTTAAGGCGTGAGTTTATAGGGTTGCGAGTTAGAATCATCGAAGCCACTGATAAAAGTCTCGTTGGCTTACAAGGCGAGATAATAGATGAGACGAAAAACATGCTGATAATAGAAAGCCAGGGAAAAATAAAAAAAGTTGCTAAAGATATAGCAAAATTTGAAATAGAGGGAATGATTGTGGATGGTAAAAAAATAAAATATAGGCCTGAGGATAGGATAAGGAAGATAAAATGATAGGAATAGAAGTAGAAGAACCAAAGGAAAAGTGTGACGATCCAAACTGCCCATTCCACGGGCATTTGAAAGTGAGAGGGGTAATTATAAGAGGAAGGGTTGTATCTACGGCGATGCAGAAAACTGTAGTGGTGGAAAGGGAACGCCTCCACTATGTTCCAAAATTCGAGAGATATGAAAAGAGAACGAGCAGATATAAGGCTCACTTGCCCCCTTGCATTCATGTTAAGAAAGGAGATGAAGTTATTATCATGGAATGTCGTCCTTTGAGTAAAACAAAACATTTTGTGGTGGTGGCTAAAAAATGAAGGGAATAGCAGCTTGTGTAACTAGGGGCTTACCAACTGGAGCAGAATTGGAATGTGTGGACAATACAGGAGCAAGGATAGTGGAAATTATAGCAGTTAAGAACATAAAAGGTGTGCATCGCCGTTATCCCGCAGCTGGCGTAGGCGATTTGGTGATGGTGACGGTGAAGAAAGGAAAGCCAGAGTTGAAGAGGCAAGTGTTGCATGCTGTGATAGTCCGCCAGCGCATGCCTTACAGGAGACCAGATGGAACACGCATACAGTTTGAGGATAATGCTGCTGTCATTGTTACACCGCAGGGAGATATGAAAGGCTCTGCTATTAAAGGGCCGGTTGCAAGAGAAGCTGCAGACAGATGGCCCCGTATAGCTGCTGCAGCATCCATAATAGTGTGATAAAATGAGCATGCAACCAAGAAAACAGAGGAAATTGTTATACACTGCGCCCCTCCATAAGAGGAGGAAATGGATAGCTGCTCATCTGGCAGAGGATTTGATATTGAGATATAAGAGAAGGAGTTTGCCAGTGATAAAGGGAGATACAGTAAAAGTGATGAGGGGCGAGTTTAAAGGACATGTTGGCAAGGTGAGGAGTGTCGATGTTAAAAAGGGAAGGATAGAGATAGAAGGTGTTGTTATAACGAAAGTAGACGGCAAGAAGGTTCCTCGTCCGGTTCATGCATCAAATGTTATTATCACTAAATTAAATTTAACTGATCCATGGAGGAGGAGAAAACTCCAGGAAGGATTGCCAGAAGAAGTGAGAAAGGAAATAGAAAAGGAGGCAGAAGAGCAGATAAGAGAGATGGAAGAAGAAATGGCTGAGGAAGAAAGGGCAGCAGAAGAAGAGGAAGCAGAAGAGGCAGAGAAGGCCGAGGAAGAAGAAGTGGAAGAAGAGATTGCTGAAGAAGAAAAGGAAAAAGCTGAAGAAATTGAGGAAGTTGTGGAAGAAGTTAAAGAAGTGAAGGAAGAAACGGCAGAAAAGCCGGAAAAAAAGAAAAAAGAAGAAAAAGCTGAAGTGAAAGAAACAGGAAAAATAAGTGAGAAAATAGAGGAAAGCAAGGAAGAAAAGGCTGAAGAAGAAAAAGAAGCTGAAGAAGTGACAGCAGAGACAGAAAAGGAAAAAATTATTGAAGAAGAAGGCAAAGTTAAAGAAGCAAAGGAAGGGAAAGATTTAAAAGAGAAGGAGGATGGTGAATAAATGACAACTCATCTAAAAAGATTGAAGGCTCCAAGGACATGGAGAATAGAAAGAAAAGTTGCAAAGTGGACAGTTAAGCCTTCTCCAGGTCCACATCCAATTGAAAGAAGTGTTCCTTTGCTTTTAGTTGTAAGGGACTTTCTCAAGCTTGCTGACACAGGTAAGGAAGCAAGAAAAATAATTGGAGCAAGAGAAATACTTGTAGACGGAAAGGCAAGGAGAGATTATAAGTTTCCATGTGGCTTGATGGATGTTATTTCTATCCCAAAAATAAATGAGCACTATAGGGTTTTATTTGATAGAAGAGGGGTTTTGAGGGTAGTAAAAATTGATGAGGAAAGGGCAAAATGGAAACTCTGCAGGATAGAAAATAAGACGATGGTTAAAGGTGGAAAAATACAACTTAATTTGCACGATGGGAGGAATATTATTGTGGAGGAGAATAGTTATAAAACAGGAGATGTGCTGAAGATTTCCCTGCCAGAACAGGAAATTTTAGAAGTTATTCCGATGGAAAAGGGATATCTTGCAATGATTACTGGTGGCCGCCATACAGGCCAGATAGCTAAGATTGAAGAAATTGTTGTAACAAGAAGCCCAATGCCAAACATTGTAAAGCTTGAAGGTTTCTCAACAATAAAGCCATATGTATTCCCAATAGGAAAAGATAAGCCATTGGTGCAATTGCCAGGGGTAGAGGAGTATGAAGGATAATCCAATGAGGAAAATTAAGGTGGAAAAAGTCACAGTGAATATAGGCGTAGGTGAGGGTGGAGAGCGCCTGAGAAAGGCAGAGAAAGTACTGGAGATGCTTACCGGACAAAAGCCTATTCAGACAATAGCAAAAGTTACAAACAGAGATTTGGGTATAAGAAAGGGAATGCCAATTGGCTGCAAAGTTACATTGAGGAAAGAAAAGGCAATAGATTTTTTAAAGAGGGCATTGTGGGTTAGAAATAATAAGCTGCCGGCATGGTCGTTTGATGAGGAGGGCAACTTTGCTTTTGGAATAACAGAGCATACAGATTTTGAAGGAATGAAGTATGAACCAGAAATAGGGATTTTTGGGATGGATATATGTGTTACACTTGAAAGAAATGGTTATAGAATAAAAAAGAGGAAATTGAGAAAAACAAAAATACCAAGAAGACATAGAATAACAAAGGAAGAAGCGATGGAATTCGTTAAAAAGGAATTTAATGTGGAGGTAGTAGAATGAAGATAAAGCAGAAGCAGAAAAAATATGGCAGAGTGGATGGATGCGTGAGATGTGGGAGGAAAAGAGGAATAATAAGGAGATATGGAATGCATCTCTGTAGGCAATGCTTTAGGGAGATTGCAGAAGATATGGGCTTTAAAAAATATAGTTAAAATGTTGTCTTTACCAAATTTTAGTAAAAAAACATGATCTGGATAATAATCGGCGTAATTGTAATAATTATTCTCATATTCTTTTCTGCCTTTTTCGCTGCAGCTGAAATGGCTTTTGTATCTGCAGATAAGGCTAAAATAAGAGAACAGGCAATGAAGGGAAATAAAAAGGCAAAGATTCTAGAAGATTTGATGCAGAATCCTGATGAGGTGGTGAGTGCAATAGTTGTTGGAAACAATCTGGTTAACATTTCTGCCTCAATATTTGCTGGAGCCATTGCAACTTATCTTTTTGGAAGTATAGGAGTTGGTATGGCAACAGCCGTGATGACTCTCGTTATAGTAATCTTCGGAGAAGCAACTCCCAAGGCATTTGGAATAAATAACGAGGAATTCGCCCTTAAAATAGCAAAACACCTCTTGATTATAAAAAGAATTTTCTTTCCGGCTGCTTGCCTCTTCTCCGAAATATCCGATGCCCTGCTTAAGCTTGTGGGTGTAAAAAAAGAAAGAAAAGCAGCGGTAACAGAGGAGGAAATAGTGGCGATGCTTGATTTAGGTGTGGAGCATGGAACGATAAAGGAGGACGAGAAGGAGCTTGTTGAGGAAGTCTTTGATTTTGACGAAACAAAAGCTATTGAAGTTTATGTACCAAAGGAAAAAATGATTTATCTGCATGAAGATGATACTGTTGAAGATTTAATTAAAAAATCTGTGGAAACTGGTTACTCTCGTTTTCCTGTTTGCAGAGATGGTATAGATGACATTGTGGGAATGGTTCATGTAAAAGACGCTTTGATGAAGGATAAAAATTTGCCTGTGAAAGAAATAATGAGGGATATATTGAAAATATCTCCTGGGATGAAAGTTGATGATGTCCTAAGGGAAATGCAGAAGAGAAAAGTGCATATAGCTATTTTGCAATCAAAGGAAGGAAAAACAATAGGTCTT
The DNA here is from genome assembly GCA_029259015.1 of Thermoplasmatota archaeon. Classification (GTDB taxonomy): domain Archaea; phylum Thermoplasmatota; class E2; order UBA202; family JdFR-43; genus JdFR-43. Next base: position 5,729 of record JAPDJQ010000117.1, read on the forward strand.
TTAACTCTGGAGGATTTAATAGAGGAAATATTTGGAGAGATAAGGGACGAGCACGACAGAAAATGAAAGTAGCTTGTTTGGTAACCGGAGGAAAAGACTCCTTGTATGCCTGTTATGTAGCAATGCATTATGGATGGAGCATTGATAGCTTAATTGCTGTAAAGCCAAGAAAATTATCTTGGATGTATCATGGAGAAAATATAGGATTGCTGCCTTTGGTGGCAGAATCAATGGGACTCCCTCTGCTAATGAAAGAAAGTGACGCTGTGAAAGAAGATGAGCTTGAGGATTTGAAGGAATTGATTGAAAAGGCAGGCGTGGAAGGAGTGGTGGCAGGAGCTGTAGCCAGCGAGTATCAGAGAACTAGAATAGAAAAAATATGTCATGATATAGGAGTAAAATCTTTTTTGCCAATATGGCATAAGAAACAGGAGATGCTTATGTATGACTTACTTAAAGCAGGATTTGAGATAATAATAGTTGCTGTGGCAGCTTACGGCTTAGATGAAAAATGGCTTGGAAGAAGAATAAATGAGGCATGTATAGAGGAGTTGATTTCTTTAAATGAAAAGTATGGAATAAATGTTGCTGGAGAGGGAGGGGAATATGAAACTTTCGTTATTGACTGCCCGTTGTACAAAAAAAGAATAGAGATAGAGGAAGCAGTTAAAACATGGGATGGCAGTAGAGGAAGTTGTGAAATAAAGAAAGCAAGACTCATTGATAAGTAGTCAAACAATTTTTATATCGACTTCCATTTATATAGAAATGCCATATGATGTTGTTTATAAAGGAGATAGCAGGTTTAGCAAAAAAATTATGGATGAACTCCTTTCTATTGTGCCTGATGGTGTATCTGATAAGGAATCAGATAAAATAATTTATTCCAGAGATTACTGGCCTATTGCCTCGAGATGGTTTTTGGATGGTAAGCTTCCGGGACTGCCAGATTGTATTGTATGGCCAGAAAACGTTGAGCAGATAGCAGAGATAATAAAGGTTGCAAACAGGGAGAAGATACCTATTATTCCATATGGAGGCGGCTCCGGCGTTGTTGGCGCTGCTATTCCTGTTAGAGGGGGCATAATAATTGATATGAAGAAGATGGACCGCATTCTAGAAATAGATGAGGAAAGTTTAATGGTTACTGTGCAAACAGGCATAAATGGCATGGTGCTTGAAAGAGAATTGAACAGGCGTGGCTATACCCTAGGTCATATTCCTCAGTCATTATATTGTTCGTGTCTTGGAGGATGGCTTGCGTGCAAGGCAGCAGGTCAATTTTCCACCAAGTATGGCAAAATAGAGGACATGGTTGTTGCATTGCAGGCAGTTCTGGCAGATGGAAGTATCATAAAATCAAAGGATATCCCACGTTCTTCTACTGGGCCAGAAGTGGAACGCCTGCTTTTAGGTTCCGAGGGGATATTTGGGATAATAACAGAGGCAACATTAAAAATATGGCCATATCCGGAGGAAAAAGCCATGCTTTCCTTTGTTTTTGATGACATTTCCAATGCTTTACAGGCAGTGAGGCTTATACTGAGAAAAAATGTTTATCCTGCAGTAGTGCGCATTTACGACGAAAATGAAACACTCCGTCATTTCTATGAAGTAAAAGAGGCAAAGAAAAAATGTATGCTGATTTTATTGATGGAAGGAGATAAAGAGCTGGTTGAGCTTGAAAAGAAAGTAACAACAGAGACTTGCAAAAAAGAAGGAGGCATAGAATGCGGAGAAGAGCCTGTAATTCACTGGTTGAATACCAGGTTCAATGTTAAAGAAGCTTCGGAGTTCCTGCCAAAAGGCTTCATTTTTGATACTGTGGAGATGGCGGTAAAATGGAAGGATGCTTTGAATTTATACAGGAATGTTATAGATGCCATGCGAAAAGTTGAAGGCATTGTTGTTGCTTCTGCCCATGCTTCTCACTTTTACCCGCAAGGGGTATGCTTTTATTTTACATTTGGTGGTATACCTCCAAAAAATGTTGAGCCATATGAATTTTATAAAAAAGTATGGGATGAAATGATGAATGCTTGTTTGAATAGTGGTGGAAGCATAAGTCATCATCATGGAATCGGGCTGATAAGGGCTGAGTGGCTGAAAAAGGAAATGGGGGAAAGGATTAAAATGCTGAGGAAAATAAAAGCTGCCATTGACAGCAACAATATTATGAATCCCGGAAAGCTGGTGGGAGAAAATGGAGAAAACTAAGAAATATGCCTGGGTGATGGATGCCCTTTCAAAAACTCCTCTGCCAGTTAAATTAAGGGCAATGAAGAAGTTTCTGGCAGGAGAAAAAGAATACCTGCCGGAGAAAAAAACAAATGCAGATATGGATGCCATCATAAAATGTTCTCTCTGTCCCAATATGTGTAAATTTGATTGTCCTGTTCTGGAAGCAGGAAAAAATGAAGCTTTGTCACCGTCTGCAAAAATGCGAATCGCCTATTTTATAGAAAAGGGATTGATAGGCAGTAAAGATTCCTTTGAATTAATGTATAAATGCTGTAGCTGCGATGCCTGCAGGCAATGGTGCCCTTTTGATTTTTCTGTCGGAGATATACTGAAAGGAGTGAGAGCAGATATTGTTGAGGAAAATAAGACTCCAGAGAAAATTCTGGAAATTAAAGAAAAGCTGGAGAAAAATCACATAATGGATGAAAAAAGTTTTGAAGTTAGAGGCGGCAGAAAAGGAGAAATTCTTTACTTCATGGGGTGCACTGTACAATCAAAAAGAAAGGAGATTGGAGAAGCGATGATAAAAATTTTTGATAGGGCAAGAGAAGAATATGCTGTAATGGAGGAAGAGTGGTGTTGCGGCGCTCCATTGCATAACCTTGGCTTTATCAATGAATTTAAAGAATTTGCGAGACATAATGTTGAGAAAATAAAAGAGAGCGAGTGCAAACTCATGATATGCAGCTGCCCAACGTGCACCTATGTATTCAAACAGATTTATCCTCAGTTTGGTTTCAAAATTAAAGCAAAAATAATGCACTCTTCAGAATATCTATTTGACATTATTCAAAATAAAAAAATAGAAGTGGGGAGTGTAGAAAAAGAGTGCGTTTATCATGATCCGTGCACCCTTGCAAGAAAGCTGGGCATAGAAACAGAGCCGAGAGAGGTTTTAAGAGATACCGGCATAGTTCTGAAGGAAGCATATTTCAATAAAAAAGATACAAAATGTTGTGGGGGAGGAGGACAACTTAGCAGAATCTCGCCCGAAATTGCAGAGAAGATAGCAGAGAATAGGATAAAAGAACTTGCTGAGATAGCAGAATGCATTGTAACAGCTTGCCCTAGCTGCAAAACAGCTTTTGAAAATTGCAAGGAAGTATACGATTTATCTGAAGTTGTCTTGATGGGCATGATAGAATGAGGGATGATAAGATAAGAAAAAAAGTGGAAAAAATTGCAAGGAAAAACAAAGCCAGAAATGTTAGGGTGGAGGTAAAAGATAGAGTAGTGTATCTGGAAGGTATGGCAGACTCGTGGGAAACTTATATAAAAATAGGCACTCTGGCTGGAAAAATTAAGGGCATCAGAGGGGTGGTAAACAATCTTGATTATCCAGGAAAGAAAAAAAGGAAAAAGAAAGAAGGGAAGAAGAAAAAAATTGGAAAGGTAGATATTGTTATTGTAGGTGGAGGCGTCGTCGGATGCGCAATTGCAAGAGAACTTTCCAAATATAAGCTGAAAATCACTCTGATTGAAAAGGCGGAGGATGTTGCAGCGGGGGGAGCTACTAAAGCCAATAATGCACTCGTGCATACAGGCATAGGGGAAAAAATGGGCACATTGAAGCAAAAGCTGTGTGTAGAAGGCCACAAAATGTTTCCAGAGATAGCCGAAGAGTTAAATGTGCCTTTCAAGAGATGCGGAATGTGGATTGTGATTACTGAAGATTCCATAACATATAAAATGCCAAAATTTCTGAAAAATTTCATTGCAAGGAGAATAATTCCTTTAATAATTCTAAGGAGGGCGAAAAAGCTTGGCATCCCGATGAAAAAGGTAAGCAGAGAGGAATTGCTGAAAGAAGAGCCACATGTAACAGAGAAGGCACTTGTGGCGGTATTCTCTCCAACATATGCCATGACTTGTCCCTTCCGCTTTACAATAGCTCTTGCAGAGAATGCAATGGAAAATGGAGTTGAAATTTTATTAAATACAGAGGTTGTTGATGTCCTAGTGGAGAATGGAAAAGTAAGGGCTGTGGTGACAACAAAAGGAATTATAGAGACAAACTATGTCATCAATGCTGCAGGCTTATATGCTGATGAAATAGCAGAGATGGCTGATACCAGAGAATACACAATACATCCGAAGAAAGGGGCAACACTTCTTTTTGATAAAGAAAGCAGCAAATATTTGAAGCATTCTATGACTTTGCTCCGCCTTCCCAGAATGGAGCATTATAAGGGAGGGGGCATAATGCTCACCATAGATGGCAATGTTCAATGGGGCCCGACAATTGCAGAGGTGGAGGATAAAGAGGATACATCTGTTACAGCTGAAGAAATAGAAAAAATATTTGAGTATTATACGCCATTAATGCCATCTTTCCCAAAAAAATCAGTTATTGCGTATTTTTCTGGGCTGAGAGCAGCTACATTCACAGAGGATTTCTTTATAGAGGCTTCGAGAAAGGTTAAGGGATTTGTTCATGTTGCTGGCATACAGTCTCCTGGCTTAGCAGCTTCTCCGGCGATAGCCAAGATGGTTGCAGAGATTTTAAAAAAAGAGGGACTTGTTATGGAAAAGAAAGAAAATTTCAATCCTTATCGCAAAAAGCCAGTTGTTTTTCGCGAGTTAAGCATTGAGGATAGAAAGAAGCTCATAGAAAAAAATCCACTGTATGGAAAAGTGGTTTGCAGATGTGAGGAGGTTACAGAAGGAGAAATAGTTGATGCAATTCATTCCAAGCTGCCAGCGAGGAGCATTGATGCAATAAAAAGGCGAACGAGGGCAGGAATGGGAAGATGCCAAGGGGGCTTTTGCCTGCCACATATCGCCAAAATTTTGGCAAGGGAATTGGAAATTCCAATGGAAGAAGTTGTTAAAAACGGCGAAGGCTCAAACTTATTTATTGGCAGGGCAAAATGTCTGCTGGAGGAGAACAATGAAAGTTGATGTGGCTGTTATAGGAGGGGGCCCAGCTGGCCTAGCCGCTGCTCTGAAAGCAAGTGAAAATGCAAATGTTATGCTAATTGAAAGAGGAGAGGAGCTTGGCGGCATATTGCAGCAATGTATTCACCCTGGCTTTGGTAATTTCATTTTCAAAAAAATGCTTACCGGGCCAGAATATGCACAGCACTTCATTGACAGAGTTATGGAAGCAGGTATAGATGTTAAAACAAATACAACGGTGCTCCAAATAAGCAGAGATAAAAAAATTATAGCAGTGAATGCCGAAGATGGCATTCTGGAAATAGAAGCTAAAGCCATAGTTCTTGCAATGGGTTGCAGGGAGAGAACAAGGCAGCAAATTTTGATCCCCGGCACGAGACCAGCTGGCATATATACAGCAGGAACAGCCCAGCACCTTATTAATATTGAGGGAGTAATGCCTGGAAAAAGAATAGTTATCCTTGGTTCTGGAGATGTGGGCCTGATAATGGCTCGCCGTCTAACATTGGAGGGAGCAGAGGTGGAAGGAGTGTATGAAATTATGCCAAAGCCGGGAGGCCTCATAAGAAATGTTGTTCAGTGCCTTCATGATTTTAACATTCCTCTTCATCTCAGCCATACTGTCGTGGATATTAAAGGCAGGAAAAGAGTGGAAGGTGTGGTGGTGGCAAAAGTTGATGAAAATTTGAAGCCAATAAAAGGAACGGAGCGCTTTATTCCATGTGATTGTTTAATTCTTGCAGTTGGTTTGATACCGGAAAATGAGCTGTCAAAGCAGATTGGTATTGAAATAGATGATGTAACACAGGGGCCAATAGTTGATGAAGGAATGGAAACAACGCTGCCAGGAATATTTGCATGTGGCAATGTTGTCCATGTTCATGATCTGGTTGATGATGTTACAATTACAGCAGAAATCGCCGGAAAATATGCTGCAAGATCTGCGAGAGGAGAAATAAAGAAAAAGAAAGAAATAAAAGTGGTTGCAGGAGAAAATGTGAGATATGTAGTTCCGCAGATTTTAAGGGGTAAGGATATTGACGAAGTAACATTTTATTTCAGAGTAAAAGAAGAGAGGGAAAATGTTAGCATAGCTGTATCATCAGATGGAAAGACAATTGCGAAGAAAAAGGAAATGATTGTAAGACCTGCTGAGATGGTTAGAATAGTGGTCAAATCAGAATTGCTTAAAGAAGCTGAAAAAGAAATAAGGGTAGATGTGAGAGGATGAAAATGGAAAGCATAATATGCATTCAATGTCCTGTCGGATGCAAAATCAGCATTGATAGTATTGGGGAAAAAATAAAAATTACAGGAAATAAATGTAAGAGGGGAGAGGAATATGCCTTGCAAGAGATAAAAAATCCTGTCAGGATGTTGACGACGACTGTTTTTGTTGAAGATGGCATACAGAGAATGTTGCCTGTTAAAAGTGATAAAGAATTGCCAAAAAATTTAATAAAGGAATGTGTGAAGGTATTGGCTAAAATAAGAGTAAAAGCTCCGGTAAAGCAGGGAGAAATTATTTATAAAAATATACTGGATACAGGAGTAAATATTGTTGCAACCCGCAACATGGAAAGAGAAAAATGAAATATATTATGGCCATCGATGCTGGCACAACTGGCATACGCGCCATTATTTTTGACCATGATTGTAATATAGTGTCGCAATCATATGAAGAAATTTCTCAGACTTTTCCTCAGCCAAGATGGCATGAGCAGGATGCAGAGGAAATCTGGAGAAAATGTGTGGATGTAATGAAAAAAGCAATTAATGAAGGAGCTATAAAGGCGAAGAATATTGAAGCAATAGGAATTACAACACAGCGCTCTACTAATTTGCTATGGAGAAGAGATGGTAAGCCAATTTACAATGCAATTACTTGGCAGGATACAAGAACTGCAGAAATTTGCAGAAAAATGGACAGAAAAGGAAAGATTGTGCTTGCCAGAGGAATTGGAAATATTGTTAAAAATGCAGCAAAGCTTTTTAAAGGGATAAGAAAAACTAGAACAGCAGCAAAGCTAATTACTGCATCCAGCATATCTTTCAGTCCTGCCTCGTCATTGGCCCATACAAAATGGATTCTCGATAATGTTAAAGGAGCCAGAAGAAAAGCAGCCAAAGGAGAAATTCTGTTTGGAACAATTGACACATGGCTTGTTTGGAAACTTACTGGCGGCAAAATACATGCAACAGATTTCTCAAATGCAGGTGCAACAGGAATGTTCGACATCTTTGCTTTAAAATGGAACAAAATTTTCCTGGATATGTTTGACATTCCTCATGAAATTCTTCCGGAAGTAAGAGAAACTGCTGGAAATTTCGGAACTATTGACAAAAAAATTCTCGGGGCGGAGATACCTATAAGAAGCGTTGTCGCTGATCAACAGGCAGCTTTATTTGCAGAAGGTTGTTTCAATGCAGGCGATACAAAATGTACTCATGGCACAGGAAGTTTTATAGACATGAATATTGGCAGCGTTCCGCCAGCTTCTTTACATAAACTTTTGCCTTTCATTGCCTGGAAAATTAATGGGAAAGTAACATATATGCTTGAAGGGATGGCCAATACGACGGGAGCAGCTATTCAATGGCTGAAGGATAATCTAGGAATAATAAAAAATCCAGAGGAAACAGAAAAAATGGCTTATTCTGTGAATGATACAGGAGGAGTATATTTTGTCCCGGCCTTTACTGGCCTATCCTCTCCTTACTGGGATCCTCATGCATGTGGTATGGTTATTGGACTCAGCAGGAAAACGAGAAAAGAGCACATTGTAAGGGCTGTTCTGGAAGGGATTGTCTACAGATGCAAGGATATAATGCATGCAATGGAAAGTGACACAGGCTTAAGAATCACATCCATAAAGGCGCATGGAGGGGCATCCAGAAATAATTTTTTGCTGCAATTTATGGCAGATATGCTGAATGTGAGGGTGGAAAGGCCAAAAATTCTTGATGTGACTGCCCTTGGCTCCGCATTTCTTGCGGGACTGGCTGCTGGCTACTGGCAATCAAAAGATGAAGTTATTGAAAAAAGAAAGGTTGACAGGGTTTTTGAGCCAAGCATGGATGAGGAGAGAAGAGAAAAATTATATAATGGATGGAGAAAGGCTGTTGAAAGAGCAGCCAGATGGAATAAACCATAAAAATAAAAAATAGCCAATTGTTTTATTTTATGCTGAAATTATTGCTGCTATTTGTTATATCATTTCTCCCTCCAGTGATATATGCCATCTGGATAAGGAATACGGAAAAATATGAGAGAGAGCCCTGGCGAGCAATATTCACTGCTTTTTTATGGGGTGCCACTGTGGCAATTATTGCTTCCATTATTCTTGAAATACTCCTTGGTATCCCTGTATATGCCACAATTCATGATTACACCGCATATTCCTTCATTCTGGCAGTTATAATTGCTCCTGTTGTTGAAGAATTCACAAAGCCTTTTGCTTTATCTTTAAAGGTTGTGAAAAGAGAGCTGGACGAAATCGAGGATGGTTTCATTTATGGAGCTGCTGCAGGTTTGGGATTTTCTGCAACGGAGAACTTATTCTATGCAATGGGATTTATATCTAAAGGACTTCTGATATTTGCAATTCTCGTCGCTATCAGAACAATAGGAGGCTGCTTATTACATGCCTCTGCCACAGCATTTACCGGATACGGCTATGGAAAATCCTTATTGCAAGGGAAAGGGCTGACAGCAATTTTACCATTCTTTGCTATGGCAATAGCAGCTCATTCATTTTACAATTTTGTGATTTCATTTGAAATGCTTGGAGGATTCATTGGCATTGTTATAGCCATTTTATTTGCAATTTCATGCATAAGATATGTAAGGAGAAGAATAAAAGAGCTCGACGAAAAAGGGGAGAAGAACGCATTAAATGGAGTATATTGAACCGCTTTTTCCTTCACAATAATCTTTTTTAATAGTTTCAGCATTAGCATTTATGAAGCTGCAGGTTTTATTTGTTGTGTTGTTACTAGTTATTCCAGCAGTTGGTGTTTTTGATACTGCAACAAAAAATGAGGAAAAATTGATGATGGAAGTAGAACATTTCTCCATCAGCAACAATATAGAAATAAAAGAAGACAATGAATATGCATATATCATTGCCAATGAATGCAATTATTTACGCAATCCTGGCTATCCTATTCTGCCATATTACACAAAAATATACACATTTCCAGCAGGAACAAAAATAAATGAAATAAAGGTTGAAGCAAAAAATATAGAAACAATAAAATTGAGCAAGAAAATAGCTCCATCTCCTCCAGCATTACCTTTAAACATGGAAAATTCAGATTATGAAATAAAAGAAGGAGAAATTTATTCAAAAGATGTTTTTTATCCATATGAATGGTATGACTACAGAATAGGAATGGGAATAAAAGATGGAAAGCGTGTTGTTTTTCTTTCGTTGCATTTATATGCAGCGAGATACAATGCTGTGAGAAATGAAGCATTGTATGCAGGAGATTTTGATGTAAAAATTGATTATGAACTGCCTACTGAGCCATTATTCACAAATGATGAGTATGATTTGCTCATCATATGCCCTGCTAAATGGGAAAATATGCTTGAACAACTTAAACAGCATAAAGATAGCAAGGGCATAAGAACCCTGATAAAAACTACAGAATACATTTATTCCTCATATGGTGGAAGAGACGAAGCTGAAAGAATAAAATATGCAATCAAAGATGCAATTGAAAAATATGGAATAAAATATGTGCTGCTTGTAGGAGATGCAGACAATATTCCAGCTCGCCTTTCGTATGTGCCTTCTGGCTCGTATGAAAATTCTTTTCCAAGTGATCTGTATTATGCTGATATCTATTTTGACGATGGCACATTCTCAAGCTGGGATTCAAATGGAAATAATAGATTCGGAGAATATGGCTATTACGGAGAAACTGATGATGTGGACTTATATCCAGATGTTGCAATTGGAAGAATTGCATGCAGCAACGATGCAGAACTTGAAACAGTAATAGAAAAAATAATATGGTATGAGAATAATGCATATGGTTCAGCATGGTTCAAGAATATAGTGGCATGTGGAGGAGACACATTCACACCAGATGATGGAGATGATTCTGGCCTATATGAAGGAGAATATATGAATCAGCTCATTTTAAATACAATGAGTGATTTTCATGGAATAAAACTCTGGGCTTCTTTAGGAAATTTAAGTGCAGCCAATATAAAAAGCGTTATAAACGATGGAGTGGGATTTGTTGATTTAAGTGGGCATGGAAATGAAGCATCGTGGGCCACTCATCCTCCATTAGACGGGAGCAAGTGGATTGGTATGACAATGTGGGATGTGATTTCCCTAGCCAATGGTAATAAATTGCCCATTGTCGTTATAGATGCATGCTCGTGCGGGAGGTTCGATAAGGGCGATTGTTTTGCATGGAAATTTGTTGAAAAAACTGGAGGAGGAGCAATTGCTTCATTGGCAGCATCAGGCATTGGATATGGTATTCCAGGGCGCCCATCTGCCGGTGTCCTGGGATGGATGGAGTATCGCTTTTTCACCTATTACAAGCAGGGCAAAGATGTACTGGGCGATATATGGACAGCATCCCTCAATGGCTATCTGAATACTTTTCACTTCAATATGGGAAGTGCAGACGTAAAAACTGTTGAAGAATGGATTGTATTCGGAGATCCCACTTTAAAAATAGGAGGGTATTCTTCAGAGAATGCTGTCGTTTATATTGAAAATCCGGTGAGTGGATATCTCTATATATTTGACAAACCAATTATGAAAACGCTCTTTGGTAACACCTTCATTCTAGGAAAAATAACAGTGAAAGTCACTGCTTACAATGTTGATAGAGTTGAATTTTATGTTGATGGGCAGCTAAAATACACTGATGAAGAAGAGCCATATGAGTGGTTATGGGACGAAAAGGCGATAGGAAGGCATACAATAAAGGTCATAGGATATGGCGAACAACAGGCAGAAGATGAAAAAGATATTTTCATAATTCATCTATGAAGAAAGTAATAACGGTAGTTGGACATACTGCTTACGACTATATTTTTAATGTTACACATCATCCATCCATAAATCATTCAGCCTACATAACAGAATGGAAAAAATGTTATGGAGGGGGAGCTGCAAACATTGCAGTTGGCATTGCAAAATTAGGAGGAAAAAGCAGACTCTATACTATTATGGGCAAAGATTGCAAAAGATATGAGAATTATTTGAAAAGGATTGGCGTTGATGTAATCTCAAGGAAAAGTAATAAAAGAATGGCGAGAGCTTACATTTTTAATTCTGCTGGCGATCAAATAATGTACTTTTACTGGGGAGCTTCAGAAGAAATGGAAAAAATGGATGGGATAAAAAGTGATATCCTGCATATTGCCCCATGTCATCCTAGTTTGGCTATAAAAATGGCGGAAAAGACAAAATTTTTTGCCTTTGAGCCTGGACAGGACTTAAAAAAATTTGATAAAGAATCTTTAATGTACATAGCAGAAAAAGCAGACATAATTTTTTGCAATGAAACTGAACTAAAACAATTGGAAAAGATCATCAGATTAAATAAAAAAGAAATTATTGTTACCCTAGGCAGCAAAGGAAGCATAATTTACAGTAGAAAAATAAAAATTCCCCCTGTACCAGCGAAGGCTATAGACGCTACGGGGGCAGGCGACGCATACAAAGCAGGTTTCTGGGTTGCTTTTATGAAAGAATATGATTTGACTAAATGTTGCAAAATAGGGGCAACAGTAGCGTCTTTTGTTATTGAGAAGATGGGGGCACAACATTTCCCACAATGGGAGAAAGTCTTGAAGAGATACGAGAAATTTTTTGGAAAGCTAAAGTTATAAATATCTATAGCATTTTTATTCGCCGCAATGATGAGTACTTCCGCCCCTGAAAAATGATGAATATTACGCTATCAGAGCGGCTTTCCTTGTGATTTTTTGGAGAAAGTGAAATAAAAATATGCAAGATTTATAATGATTTAGTGGATACTCTGAAAGTGACGAAACTGGAGAAACTAAAACATATCAGGGTTGTTCTTCCATTCATAGGCATTGGTATTTTCATATATATTATCCATGACATTGGAGTAGGAAAAATATGGGATGCTTTCATGCAAATAAAACCGATTTTTCTTCTCTTTTCGTTCATGATATTTTTTCCACGCATCGCCCTCAGCACTTATAAATGGCAAATGATAGCTAGAAAACAGGGAATAAATGTTAAATTACTGCCACTTATAAAAATCAATCTTATCGGGCTTTTCTATGGAACAGTTACTCCACTCTGGCTTGGAGACTGGGTAAGAATTTTTTATCTAAAGGACGAAAGTAAAGAAAGCATTGGAAAATGCGCTTCAAATGTCATTATAGATCAACTCATAGAATTTTTCTCCCTTTTTATTCTAGCTTTATTTGGCTCTGTAATTATTTTCAGATATTTTCCTTCCCTATTTTTAATTTTAATTTCTCTTTTCATAATTTTTATATTGATTGCCTACTTCTTTAAAGAAAAAGAGAGAAGCAAAAGATTCCTCAAGGTTATTTATAAAGCAATTGTTCCAGAAAGGCTCAAGGGAATTGTCGCAAATGAATTTGAAGAATTCTATAAAGATATCCCTCCTTTTTCCAGTCTCCTGGTTCCATTCGTAATCGAAATTTTCAGTTATTGCCTTTTTTTTATCCAGATATATATCGTGGCTCTTTCCTTTTCCATTAAAATTTCTCCTCTGCAGTTTATATTGATTTATCCAATATCCTCTTTAATAGGAATGATTCCGATAACAGTCAGTGGGCTCGGAACAAGAGAAGGTGCCCTAATTCATCTTTTTGCAATATATGGCATAGAGGAACAGATTGCTGTTGCAATCTCTCTGACGGGATATTTAATAACATATCTTATACCTTCCATTATGGGAGGAATTTTATCCATCATGCATGAATCAAGACCAGTCAAAACTACATTTATAAATGAATAATTTATTATAAATTGGTGAGCTTATGAAAATAACTGTTAAAGATGCCGAAACAGGAAATAGAATTAATATGGAAGTGGAAGAAGATAATACTGTTGAGGAAATAATAGAGGAAGCAGCAAATTATTGGAAGAAAAATCCCGGGGCATATGTAATAAGGCTCGGAAAGAAAATTTTACAGGCTGAATTAACAGTGGAAGAAGCCAATCTGCAGGATGGAGACATAATAGAACTTATACCCGATCCAGAAGGGGGTTAAATGCCTCTTCCAAAAGATATTCTCATAAAAAGAATAAAAAATGAACTAAAAGAGTGCAAAAGGCATTTGAGACACCATTTTGTGGTTTCAGATCCTGATTTTAAAAAACTGCCATTGGAAATAAATGTAACTCTTGTGGATACTCCTGGCCCAGTATGGCAGGATGGAAAAGTTATACACAAATATACCCATAAACTCAGAATTATTATAACGGAAGATTACCCTTATCAAACCCCGATTGTGAGATGGAAAAGTAAAATATTTCATCCAAATATAATGCCTCCAGAAGATGGTGGCTATGTATGTACAAAGCTTCTTGATGGATGGAACTTTAAGTCCAATCTTCTCGCCTTTATAAAGGGGTTGGAAGTCTTGCTCTCCAGTCCAAACCCTGAAAGTCCGTTTGAAACAGATGCATGCACGAGAGCAGCGGAATACTTCAATAAAAATCCTTATGAAGCGCCGAAAAGGGTAAGGAAAAGACCGAAAATTATTGAGTAAAATGATCAAGATAGATGAGGAGATTAGAAAGAGATACAAGATACAGCCTCCTCCACAAAATATAATCTTTGAGTATGGTAAAGAAGACATTGAAAAATACATGCAGGAAAAGGGATTTATAATAGAAAATGTGCACAGCATAAATTGCACGGAGGAAAAAATAGAAACTGTCTTACAGGAGGAACTGGATTTTTATATAAAGGAGGGAGCATGTGAAAAAATTCTGGAGCATTGCCACTCAATGGCGTTAAAGGGTAAAGAAGCGATGGGATTTTTGATTGGAGATGTTAAATATTGGGAAGGATTATATTCCATAGTTTATGATATAGCGACTGCCTCTTTGGATGCCTCTCCAGTATATGTTAGGTTCAGAAGGGAGGCATTTGAAGAAATTTTTGATAAACTGGATGAGATAGGTTATGAATATGTCATGGTGGGATGGTATCACTCTCATCTTGGCTATTCAAGTTTTATGTCATCTATTGATCTTGATACACAGAAAAAATATTTCAATCAGCCGTTTCATGCTGCACTTGTTGTTGATCCAATAACCAGAGAAATGAAAGCATTTCGATTAATAGAAAATGAATGCAGAGAGATACCATATGCAATTTTTAAATGAATTCGCCAATCCTCTTTAATACAAATTCTCTGCCCAGCGATTGGAGGAAATACCCTGCTCTGGGGCCCTGCTGCTTTGCCAAGGTGATTTTATATATTGTCTGGAAAGCTTTTTTTGCTGGTAAATCGCATTCTTTGGCTGTTTCATGGATTGTGGAATGTATTGCCTCTGCATCCCATTCAATTTTTTCGAATTTTTCTTTCAGTTTTCTGAGAAAATTTTTCTCGTCCTCGTTTATTTCAACATCTGGCTTTTCATAATGTAAATGGAATTTTATTTCTTCTGGTGCGTATTTTTCCAGCCAGTATAAAATCTTTTCATACCTCTGTTTCAATCTTTTTAAATCTGCATCGCTCAAATCGTGCTTTCTTTTCAGTATTTCGACAACTTCCTCAAAATTTCTTCCTATTTGAGCTACAACTGCGAGATGGCGATAAGATGGCAATGCCGATGGTTTATCTGGCACTTTATATGGTTGTGATAGTTCATAAACTCTTTTTGCATCCTTCGTGCCAGTTGTTTCTTCTTCAAGGCCAAAATAAATTCTTTCATATCTATCATACTCATCCACCAAATCAAGTAATCCAAAGCCAGTATCAAATTCAATATGACGGAATGGCTCATATTTCATGAATAAGAATCGTAAAACTTCCGGGGGCAACATCTTAAGAACTTCCTCTGCTGCCACTGCCACACCTGTAGAACCATGCATTGCTCCTCTGCCTTTCAAATGGATGAATTCATATACAAGAGGCATAGGGGGCTCGTGATTGTATACAGCTTTTACAATTTCCTTTCCAGTATCCCATGAACTACCAGCGGCTGCATGATCTTTTCCAAATGCTTCAAATGTAACATTAAATATTTTCCATCTCGCTGGCCAATCAACACGCCATGGGAGTTTGCCAACACCTCCTTTTCTTAAATCAATGCTGCCTTCATATCCACATACTTTACATTTATAGCTAGCGGAAGGATAATTGTACTCTGTAATTTCTCCGTCCAGTCTTCCACAATTTTCGCATTTAACATTGAATGGCATCCATTTATCTGGAAGTTCTCTCCCAGCTATCCTTTTCATTATTTCCCTTATCTTGTCTGCATTATCCAAGGCTATTTTTATTGCTTCATTATACACTCCCTCTTTATACAGTTCATGCGCAAGATATATTTTGGGCTTTACTCCTATTTCTTCCAGGCTATTTAAAAATGGTTCGAGAAAATGCATTGCATAGTTTTCGTGCTCCTCACATGGACAGGGTATCTCGGCTATTGGCTTCCCAACATATTTTTCATAACTGGATGGCAGAAAAGGATATACTTTGCGGAGAGGGTCGAAGGTATCACCAATATATATTAACTCTGCTTCTGTGCCTATATCCTTCAATGCTCTGTAAATCGCTTCTGTTGTCATCACTTCCCTTAAATTTCCCACATGAATCGGACCAGAAGGCGTTATGGCTGTGGCTAAAACATGCTTTTTTGCTTTACCTGCCAGTTTTTCCGCAACAACATCCGCCCAGTGCACATTGGAAAAGATTTCATTGAATTTTATCTTTTTGGTTAAAATGAATGAAAAAAGATGTATTAGAGAAAAGAATGTATCTGTTGTGATAGCATATCTTATTTACAAAAATTGTTTTTACTCGTATTGTGCTGCCTCATCTATTAGTTCTTTTACCTCTCCATCTTTCATAAATACTGGATGGGAAATTATTGTTCTCCTACAGCAATATCTTCTTATGCCAAGGTCATCCAGAACTTTTTTTGGCTCTTCTCCTTCAATATAGACTCTCTTCTTATATTCTTCAAATAAAGAGGCAAGAACCTTTCCGCATGTGAAACATCGAATGGGCATTATCATTTTTCTTCACCTGTATGATTTCTGCTTTCTCTTTCTTGCTCCTCTTCCAAGCTGCTTCTTGGGCTCTTTGCGGCGTGTATCACTTACTAACAGAGTTCTATCATATTCCATGAACATTCTTTTTAATTCTTCATCTCCTGTAAACTCTGCCAGAGCTTTTGCTATTGCTGTTCTCGCCGCTTCAGCCTGGCTGACTGGGCCGCCGCCTTCTACTCTGACTCTTATGTCCAATTTTTTGCTATATTTTTCTGCAAGTTGGAGAGGCTCTGCTATTATCTGGCGAATGTATTCTGGATATGCGAGCAAGTTGAGCTTATTTATTTTAACAGCCCCTTTTCCTTTACTAACGTATGCCCTTGCAATTGCGCTCTTTCTTTTGCCAGATGCAATAACTACTTCTGCCATTTTACCCCCAGATATTCCGATAATTCTTTCAAGGTTATATAATTTATTGATTTTTGAAATTCGATTTTTTCAATCTCTTTATCTTTCAGCTCTTCAGGTATGCCAATGAATACCTTAAGCCTTTTATATGCTTTTCTACCCTTTGGCTGTTGATATGGTAGCATACCTCTAACAGTCCTTTTCAAAATCATGTGAGGGACGCGAGGAAAATAAGGACCTTTTCTCTTTGTCCCCCCTATTTCTCTCTTTTTCTTATATCTCGCAACTATCTCATCCTTATTTCCAGTTATTACAGCTTTTTCAGCATTTACAATAAAAATTTCCTCTCCACTAAGCAAACGTTTTGCGACAATTGATGCAAGTCTTCCTATTGGAGCGTCAGTAGCATCTATAACAGCCATATTTAACCACCTATTATTCTAACTTTACTTCCTTTCGGATTTTTCTCAACCAGTTCCAGTATGGTATAACATTTTCCTCCGGCCTTTTCAATTTTCTGCTTTGCTGTCTTTGAGAACTTCCATGCAGCAACTTCTATCTTGCCGACTTCACCCATTCCAAGCACCTTGCCAGGCACCAAGGCAATTTCTCCATCCTGTAAATGCTTTGCAATTTTTCCAACATTAACCTCAGCCCAATTCTTGGATGGCTTTTCAAGTTTTTTGGCAACTGCTTTCCATATCGCTGCCTTGTGTCTTCTAGCCGCCTCATATAACACATCGATGGTTCTAAGCAAT
>JAPDJQ010000129.1 GCA_029259015.1 Thermoplasmatota archaeon
TACTCTACATGATAGAAAAATAAGAAAGAGCTATCCAGCAACCTAATATGGCTTTCCTAAATTTTTCATAGTTAAAATTTTGGGTAAATGCGGGTGCCGGGATTTGAACCCGGGGCTAAGCCGTGGCAGGGCTTTGTGTTACCAAACTACACCACACCCGCTCTTGGATTATCGATTTGTTATTTCTCAAGTGCTTAATAATTTTTTGTATATTTAATTTTTTTACTGATTTTTCTCAGTTATTTGCCTTCTATTTGCTTGGCTTTTTTGATTATTTTGTCTATTTCAGCAACCAAAGATTTTGCATCGAGTTTTGGCAGACCAGTAATTTCACTAGATGCGGGAAGATACAAGATTAAATGTTCATCAACATATTTTCTGGGAGCCAGTTTGAAGGGTTCTTCCACATGAGCATTATGTGTAACTTTTACACTGGTAAAATTTTTTATTCCAGCTAAAACGCCCGCTGCCGAGTTTAAAAGTGTGCTGCTGATAGCGAAGCCAGCCAAACCACGAAGTGAATTATAATCTTTATTAACCTTAATTTCTATATCACGCCCTTTATAAGAACCTGTTACAAAGCCGTATCCAAATCCTCCACTTTGAAATCTACATCCTGTTATACGGGCAACTTCCTTCATGTAAGCATCGCCCTTCTTTTTCGTTTTTAAATACCATATTAAAACAGCGGCGACAAATATCGTGAAAAACAACCCAAGAAAGATATCGATAAACCAAAACAGAATCACAGCAACTATAATAAGAGAAAAGCCAACATAACTAGCTATTCTTTCAGTTGACACATATTCACCCAAATTACATTGTGAAGAAGTTTTTTAACCTTGCGATAATTTTCTTATCCTGCTCAGTTCATTTGCATATATCCTTCCATTTTTTCTGCAGAGCCATAGCAGGGCTATTTTTTCTCCTTCCTTAAATTTCTGTATATCTTTTGCCCTTTCATCAAGTAGATATATTTCATGAAAATCAACAATTATTTTGCATGTAAAATGCTCTTCATCACCAAGATATACCTGGGTGGGAAATTTTTTATTGAGTATTCCTTTCAAGCTGAATATTCCATCCCTGATGCCAAATTCAATGCTTGTTTTTATTTCTCTATCAACCTTTTCAATCATTCCAAATTTGCCAACATTAATTTCTTTTCCGCATTTTCCCTCCCTCACCCATGCATTTGCAATTCTTATAACATCTCCTTCCTTAATATATCTGGCTATACCAACGTTATGGTGCCATAAATTAAGCAGGCAGTGCCCTGTTTCATCTCCTATAATTGCCTTCACCACATCTCTCTTCCTATTTATACTTTCAACTTTGGCATAGAGGGATACATTTCCTTCTTCTAGCTCATTTATTTTTGGTAGTGTTAGCTTTCCCATTCTTTCCATAACAAGAAGGCGGGCTGCTTCCTCATCTATAAGTCCATCAAATTTTTCGATTTCTTTCTTTACTTCTTCATCAAGCACATTTAGAAAAATGATGCTGCATTAATAATTTTTCAATTTTTTATGGAAAAGAAATAGAATAAAAGACAGCAGGACTGGCAGAATTAAATGAAAGGAAATGCTATGAGTGAAGAAGATGTTATGTTGCAGCGAAATAAATTCTTCAAATTTTTTCATCCATTACAGCCATATCCTTTTTTATACACCTTTGTTTTTGAATTATGGCTTTGCTGCAGGTAGCTTTGGATTTAATAAATGGGCATCGTGCAATTCAAATTGCAAAGGAAGCAATAGAGGGTGGGGCTGACTGGCTTGAAGCTGGAACACCTCTAATAAAAGCAGAGGGAATGAACATAATAAGGGAGCTGAAGAAATTTAATAAAAAAATTGTTGCAGATATGAAGACAATAGATGTTGGCGCTATAGAAGCTGAGATGGCTGCCAAGGCAGGAGCAGATGTTATATGCATCCTTGGCTTGGCAAGTAATGAAACAATTAGGGAAGTTATCAAGGCAGCGAGAAGATATGGCATAGAAGTGATGGTTGATTTAATAGGTATTGATGAAATTGAGAAAAGAATAAAGGAGATTGAAGAAATGGGGGCTGATTATATTTGTATCCATACTTCTATAGATGAACAGATGGTGGGGAAAAATCCTTTTGATTTGCTCGAAAGAGCTGTCAGAATATCAAATCTGCCTGTTGCTGTTGCAGGCGGGATAAATGCTGAGATGGCATCGGAGGCTGTAAAAAAGGGAGCAAGCATTGTGATTGTTGGCGGGGCGATAATAAAGGCAGAAGATGCAAGAAAGGCGACCGAGTTAATAAAAAAAGCTATTGAAGGCGTGAAGATAAAAAGCAGCGAATTCAAAAAATATTCGCAGGATGAGCTGTATGATGCTTTTTCAAAAGTTTCAACATGCAATATATGCGATGCAATGCATAATAAGGGGGCGATGCGTGGAATATATCCAATCAAAAAGGGAGCACATATGGTGGGCAAGGCTTTGACAGTAAAAACAATGGATGGTGACTGGGCTAAAGTCGTGGAGGCAATAGATGTCGCCGGCAAGAGAGAAGTTATTGTCGTTCAGGCAGGCGAAGGAAGGCAGGCAGTATGGGGCGAGCTGGCTACGCTGAGCGCATATAAAAAAGGAATTGCAGGTGTTGTGATAGACGGGGCAATAAGAGATGCACATATAATAGAAAAGATGGATTTGCCAGTTTTTGCAAAAAGGGTTGTTGCTGAGGCTGGAGAGCCAAAAGGACATGGAGAGATAGGGTGCGAGATTATATGCGGGGGACAAATTGTAAGGAAAGGAGACTGGATTGTTGGCGATGATAATGGCGTTGTTGTTATTCCAAGGGAAGAGGCACAGGAGATTGCAAACAGGGCAATAAATGTTATGGAGAGAGAGAACAGAATCAGGGAAGAGATAAGAAGAGGAAGCACTCTTTCTAAAGTTCTTGATTTGAAGAAATGGGAAGTAAGGAAATGAACAGGAGCCAGTGAAATGGTAAATAATAAGGATGAAAAGACTGAAAGATCTGCCGTTCTCGATGAAGAGTTTTTCTTCTCTTTATGATAAAATAAAAGAAGACATTAAATCCATTGAGAATAACATTTTCTTTATTCAATTTTTATTGCTCCCAATTCATATAGCCATCATCAATAAATAGTTGAATTCTATTTCATTATAAAATGCACGATGAAAAACTTATAAAGGAGATTAAAAGAAAAGCTCTGGAAATAAGGAAGTGGGTGATAGAATCTGTTTACAGGGCTGGCTCGGGCCATCCTGGAGGGAGTTTATCTGTGGCAGATATTCTGGCATGCCTTTATTTTCATGAGATGAGACATAACCCAAAGGATCCAAAATGGCCAGACAGGGATAGACTTGTATTGTCGAAAGGACATGCCGCCCCTGCCTTATATGCTGCCTTAGCTTTAGCAGGATATTTTCCTGTTGAGGAGCTGAAGAATCTCCGAAAAATAGGGCATTTTTTACAGGGTCACCCATGCATGAAGAAGGTGCCAGGCGTTGATATGTCCACTGGTTCTCTTGGTCACGGGCTTAGCGTTGCAGTTGGAATGGCTCTTGCTGGAAAGTTAGATAAAAAGGATTATAGAGTTTTTGCAATTTTAGGAGATGGAGAAGTGCAGGAAGGCCAGATATGGGAGGCAGCAAATGCAGCATCTCATTACAAATTAGATAATTTGATAGCAATCTTGGATAGAAATAAATTGCAGATAGACGGGCCCACTGAGGAAATAATGCACCTCGAACCTTTGGCATGGAGATGGCAGGCATTTGGATGGGATGTTATAGAAATAGATGGTCATGATATTGAAGAAATTCTGGGCACATTTCATGAAATAAAACTGAATGAAAAACCAACAATTATAATAGCAAATACAATTAAAGGAAAAGGGGTATCTTTCATGGAAGGAACTTTATCATTTCATGGTAAGCCCCCGAGTGAGGAGCAATATATAAGGGCTATGAGTGAGCTGGAACAGGTGGAGCGTGAGCTAAATGATTGATGCAACCATTACAGATAAAAAAAGGAATTTGAGAGATGCATACAGCTCAGCTTTAATTGCACTGGGAAGAAGAAATCCGGATGTTGTTGTCTTAGACGCTGATTTAGCTCTATCAACAAAAACAAAGAGATTTGGCACTGTCTTTCCAGACCGCTTTTTTGATATGGGAATAGCAGAGGCAAACATGATGGGAGTAGCTGCTGGTCTGGCAGCATGCGGGAAAATTGTTTTTGCTTCCACTTTTGCTGTTTTTGCTACGGGAAGAAGTTATGATGCCATTCGCCAATCAATTGCATATCCCGAGTTAAATGTAAAAATCGTCGCTACCCATGCTGGCATATCTGTTGGAGGAGATGGAGCCAGTCATCAAATGCTCGAAGACATTGCTTTGATGCGTGCCCTGCCAAATATGGTCGTGATAGCTCCTGCAGATGCAACAGAGATGGAAGATGTTGTTCCGGCAATAGCGGAGCACAATGGGCCTTGTTATGTTAGGATAGGAAGGGCAGACGCCCCTATATTGTTCGAGACACATGGGATGTTTGAGATTGGGAAAGGATATGTGTTGCGGGAAGGGAGCGACATCACTGTAATAGCAACAGGAACAATGACTGCAGAAGCATTAAAAGCATATGATTTGCTGAAGAAGGAAAAAATTGATGCAAGAATAATTCATATGCCAACCATAAAGCCGTTGGATGAGAAGTTAGTAAGAAAAGCAGCGAAGGAGACAGGAAGAATAATAACATGTGAAGAGCACACTGTTATAGGTGGCTTGGGAGATGCTGTGGCAATGGCAATAGCAAAAAAACCAGTGCCGATGATAAGAATAGGAGTGAATGACGTTTTTGGAGAGAGTGGAGAAGCGTGGCAACTCATGGAAAAATATGGTTTGACGGCAGAAAATATTGTAAAGAGGGCAAAGGAATTAATCAAGAAGAGTTAATGGCACTCAACAAATTATTTATTTTGTCTTCTATTTCAAACCCATGCAGATATTTGTTGATACCGCTGATTTAGATGAAATAAAGGAAGCAAAGAAGTGGGGCATTGTAGATGGAGTAACAACCAATCCTTCTTTAATAAAAAAGGCGGTTGAGAAGTTAAAGAGCAGAGGAATGGAAATAAGTATGGAGGACTACATCAAGGAAATATGTAAAGCCGTAGATGGGCCAGTAAGCCTGGAAGTGAAAGCGATAAAGGCAGAGGATATGGTTAGGGAAGCGGAGACTCTCTATCAAAAGTTTAACCATGTTAATAACAATGTTGTAATCAAAATACCAGTGAATACTGCAATAAATGAAGGAGATGAAATTTTTGAGGGCATAAAAGCAATCAAGGAATTGAATGCAAAAGGTATACCAACAAATGCAACCTTAGTTATGACATCAACACAAGCTTTGCTTGCAGCAAAAGCGGGAGCAACATATGTCAGCCCCTTCCTCGGCAGAATAGATGATTATATAAGGAGCAGACTTGGCATAAAATTTGGAAAATGGGATGTTTTTGATGGCAGCATAATTAAAAAAATCGAGGAAATGCAGAGAAAAGAGAAAAAAGGAGATGTAGCAGAATTATATGAGGAATTGGCATCCATTGATTATAGCGATGAAGGCATTTATGATGGAGTAGAACTCATTGAAAGCATAATTAAAATTTATCGCGCCTACAACTTCAAAACAAAAATAATTGCAGCGAGCGTGAGAAATGCATTACAGGTAAGAAAAGTGGCGGAGATGGGCGTTGATATAGCTACAATACCATTTGCAGTAATCAAGGAAATGATCAGTCATTACAAAACAATGGAAGGAATGAAGAAGTTTATGCAGGATGTTGTAGAGGAATACAGAGCTATATTTGAGCAGTAGATTTTTCCTCGGGCAAATTATCTGGCAGTGAAAAGTATGCAACTATTTCCAGTATCCCAGCAATGAATATAATTAGAAAGCCTATGAGGATAATCAATGTAGCGGCACCTATTAAATAAAGCAACCCTGTTGTTCTGAATAAATCCACTCTTGTATATCTGGCAATGCTTTCGTAGCTCTTTTTTAAATAAATGAAGCTTATAACTTCAAAAATCCAGAAGATGAGTAAAGCAATAATTATACCAATGAGCAACCGTTTCAATGATAACTCTCCAAAATGCTGAAATCTCCCTATTTCTACAAGATATGATATGCCAAAAAAGTATATGAATGCAATTATCGCAACAATCACAGCTAAAATGCGCAGGATAAAGGAAATGAGATAATTTGAAAATATGCTCCCATCCTTAGTTTCTTCAGATATGGTTTTAACTGCAAGTAAAATGAGCACAACGCCTGCTATTCCTGCAATAAAGCCTATATATGGTATGAATACGCCAACCAAACTGAGTATTGCCCCAACCCCTCCATATGTTTTTGCCTGACTCAAGGTCATACTCTTGAAAATAGCTGAATGTTATGTAATTTTCTATTTATTTTAAAGGGCCCGGGTCGGGATTTTCAGGCAGCCTGCAACGACAAGCTGCAGTTTGAACCCGAGACAGGGGATCCACAGTCCCCTATGTTACCGCTACACCACCCGGGCCATCCAAATATGAAAAACACATGGCTATTTCAATATTTCTTTTGCCAAAAAGCATGTGCCTTTCGCTACCATAAAATCGTCTTTTATAACCCTTATTTCTGGCTTAAACTGGCGGGGGAGGAAATCATAAATTTTATTCAATTTCTCTTTTTTAAGCCTCCCTCCTATTCTTCCTCCTATTGCAACAACTGGCAAATCAAAAAGCATCACAGCGTTGGCAATAGCTCTGCAAAAAATCTCGAAGTTCTCATCATATGGAAACTTTCCTTCTGCAAATAATTCCTTTGCCTCCTTTCCATATCTTTCTCTTATACTCCATCCTGAAAAATAGCATTCCAAATGACCTTTTCCGCCACACACGCACTTAGCATCTCCTCCAATAACATTATGTCCAATTTCCCCCGCTATTCCATCGCCTCTGTAAATTTTTCCGTCTATGATAATACCCATTCCTATTCCTGTGCCCACTGTAATGCCCATAATGTCGCTTTCATTCAAAATTTTGCTTGCCGCATAGGCAAAACAATTTGCATCATTTTCTATAATGTATGGAAGGTTTATCTGTAAATTAAAACTCTTGAAAGGAAGATTTGGAGCATGCACTATTTTTCCTTTCCTGAGCCATGCCGCAATTCCTATACCAACCGCCTCTATTTCCTTTTCATGCATCACTTTCTCAATTTCCTCATTTATATTTTCAAGTGAAGTTTGAAATGTTGAATAATGATGAAATTTTTCCTTATTCATTAAAAGTATGTCTGTGAAACTTCCACCTATGTCAATGCCAAGAATCATAAAATAAAATCCTTTTCCTTTTTATATCTATTATTTTTTCAGCTTTACTTCTACTTCCATGAAATCTTCAGCAACAAAAGAATTTGGAAATACTTCTCTTGCTTCCTCCTCCAGTATTTTTGCGTCTCTGTAGCGAGGACTTATATGCGTAAGGAAAAGCTTTTCCACATTTGCCTCCTTTGCTATCTCTGCCGCCTGTCTTGCTGTAGAATGGCCGTATTCATTTGCTTTGTCTTCCAGTGAGGAATCGAAAGTAGCATCATGTATCAGAACATCACTGTTTTTTGCAAATTCTATTAAGCGCTGACAAGGCTTTGTATCCCCAGATATTGTTATTTTTCTTCCAGGACGAGGGGGGCCAAGTACCATATCCGGCGTTATTACCCTGCCATTTATCTCCACGCTCTGCCCCTGCTGAAGTTTTCGGAATAAAGGACCTTCAGGTACTCCAAGCTCTAACGCTTTCTTTTTGTTAAATTTGCCTGGTCTTTTATCTTCCTCCAGACAATACGCCAAGGAAGGCACGTTATGGCAGGCGGCAATGCATTTTATTTCGTAACCTTCAAATTTTATTGAATCCCCTGGCTTCAAATCATGAGCAATAATTTCATAATCTGGCTTGAAATAGCCGAGATGTATGATTGTATCAACTATTTCTTCTGTTCCTTTTGGTCCATATATATGCAACGCTTCCTGCCTGTCATTAAGTTGCAGAGTTTGTATAAAGCCGGGCAGACCAAGAAAATGATCGCCGTGGTAATGGGTTATGAATACCTTGCTAATCTGCATGTAACTGAGCTTTGACTTCTGAATTTGGCGCTGCGTACCCTCTCCGCAATCAAATAAAATTATTTCCCCTCCTCTTTTTATGGCTACCGCTGATACATTTCTTTGCACGCTTGGCCATGACCCTCCAGTTCCCAGGAAATGGATGTAGAGCTGCATCTATCCAAATTCTTCAAGTGCTTTTTTAACTTCCGCTATATATGTTAATGCCGGTCCTCCCCCCATTAAAATTGCCACTGTAGCTGCTTCAAGTATCTCTTCTTTACTTGCTCCTGCTTTTAGTGCTTTATCAACATGTATTCCGATGCAGTACTTGCAGCGAGCAGCAATAGCCATCCCCAGGGCAATAAGCTCCTTAGTTTTTGTATCGAGATATCCTTCTTTCAGCACAGAATCCATGAATTTTTTAAAGTCGCGCATTACCTCGGGATTATTCTTACTCAGCATTTTCATTGCTTCCTGAAAATCCTCTATAGCTTTTTTCATCTCAGCCATGTGAATGGATGAAGTAAAAAAATAAAAAGGTTTGGGAAAAAGAAAGGAAACGATGATAGCGCATTCATGGTATAATCTGATTTACATTAACTATTTCCTTTCATTCCTCACTTCTATTCCGTCGTTGCCTATTATTATCTCTATGACTTCATAGTACTTTCCGTACTTGATTTTCTTTTTTATGCTCTCATTGCTATCGTTTATTGTTACTTTGATATAGTAAGCGCTTGCCCATGTGGTTACATTTTGCAGTGTCATGCTTTCATTTGCTTCAATAAGGATGCTTTTGTTGAACATTTCTACATCATCTATGGTGAGTAAAACTATACTCACATTGACGTCTTCATTTCTCTCGTTTTTTACTATAATTTCCATCGCTTCATAGCTCATCCACCATTTTATAAACAAAACTATTACAAGCACCGCTGCAACAATCAACAAAATTTTCTGCCATCCCTTCATGTTATCAGATGCAACAATCTTAAATAAACTATCAGGAAATAAACAACAATCTTAGGAGAGTAATCTGCTTTAAATATCCCCAGATTATCCTCCCATTCTCTGCTATTATTTCCAGAATCTTTCATTTCATAAATCATCACATTCTCTATTCCAAGTTCCCTCATTTTCATCAACCCCGATATTATGTAAATTGCCTGCTCAAGCTGGCTGTAACAGCCATCACATGTAGATGCACCGAATTCTGTAACCCATATAGGTTTTGCCTCTTCACCATACTTTTTCAGCACATTTTTCATGTATTCATACCTTTCCATCAGAGTATCGCCATACACATGGAATGCATATACATCAACATATTTCCCTCCACCGAGTTCAAGAAATTCTTCCAAGAAATTTGGATTATAGCTGCCAGTGCCAGCATTTCCCAAAGCAAGTCCTCCCATAACAACCGTATTATTTTCATCAACCTCTTTCAATGCCATATATGCGTATTTCATAAGTTCCACATACTGCTCCACACTTCCTTTCCAGAAATAACTCAAATCTTCCTCATTCCATATTTCCCATGATGTAATCTTCCCTTTGTATCTCGTGGCAATAACCTTCGTAAAATTATACCACGCTTTCATATCCTTGGGGGGATATGTATAATAATCATCATCCTCATAGCTCACATTGCCCTTCGAACTGCACCACCATGGGGTGAATGCAAGTGTCCATAAAGTTTTCACACCACTTTTCACACTTCCATTCACTATCTCATCTGCCTCCTTCCAGTAAAAATCATAGCCCCATAACCTTATCTCTATGCCTGCCCACGCCACCCCGCCTCGATGCCATTCAAAGCCGATTTGGCTGGCCAGAGTAAAATCCTCATTACTTTCAAGTTTGCATACTCCAATGCCAGAGCCGTTGAAGGAGAAGGAAATTAGAAGGAAAATGATAAAGAAAGGGTTCATTGCACCACCTAACAATATTTCTCCCAGCAGATTATTTCTTCCAGACTCTTTCTTCTCTTCTCCTCGGGCTTTAATTCTTCCTTTGGATAGCCGAGTGGCATTAAAGCAACCACCATGCAATCGTCAGGCACTCCAAGAATTTCCTTTACCTTATCCTGATAGAATGCACCAATCCAGCAGGTTCCTATACCTTTCTCTGCTGCAGCCAAGGCAATATGTTCCATTGCTATTGCCAAATCAATATGGCATGCTGGAATGCCATTTGTCATTACATAATTTGTATAAGTGGCGACTCCAGCTATAATCACGCTTGCCTCTTTAATGAATCGCTGTCCCTTGGCTGCTTCAACAAGCTTTTCCTTTGTTTCCTCATCTCTTACAATAATAAATTTCCATTCCTGTAAATTTTTTGCCGACGGCGCCAGACGAGCTGCCTCAATCAGCTCTTTTATAACTTCCTCTGGAATGGGCTTTTCGGCGTAGCTTCTCACACTCCTTCTCTTTCTTATAATATCCATTAGCATATCATCACCATCGCTATGTTTTTAAATAGGAAAGTATTATTTAAAAGATGTTCCAGGGAAAGATAAAGGCTGATTTTATAAAAACCATAATAGATGCCACCGCCATATTAGTTGATGAGGCGAAATTTAGGTTAACAGGTGATGGAATATACGGAAGAACTGTTGACCCAGCCCATGTTGGCATGATAGATTTCAAGCTAAATAAGGAAGCATTTGATGAATACAACTGCCAAGAAGAAACAGAGATAGGCGTTGATCTGGATAAGCTGAAGAGCACCCTTAAAATAGCCGCAAGCGAAGATTTGGTAAATCTAGAATACAACAAGGATGAAGGAAGGCTGATTGTAACCATTGGTAATTTAAAGAGAAAACTCGCTTTACTCGATACAACAGAAATGGCTGACACAAAAATACCGAGCCTTGATTTACCAGCTGAAATTGTTGTTCCCACTGTAGAGCTATGGCAGGCAATAAGAGCTGCCGAAGCCATATCTGATCACATCACACTCATAGCAGATAAAGATGGTTTTCAGATGATAGCTGAAGGAGATACAGATGTTGTAGAATTGAAATTATCGAAGGAGCAACTTTACTCTCTGAAATGCGAGGAACGCGTTAGAAGCATGTTCCCTCTGGACTATCTAAGTGATATGATAAAGGTGGCAAGAGGAAAAAGCGACGAGATAACAATTAACCTGGGCAACGATTATCCGGTGCGCCTTTCCTTTGAGATGGCGGGCGGATACATAAAAATTGTTTATCTCTTGGCGCCCCGTATAGAATCAGAGTAGTTCCACATATATCTCCTTCTCTGTTTTTTTATCTATTGTCGAAACAACATATATCTGCAGGAGTTCATCATTCATTCTTTCCATGATAACAACACCATTTTTAACCTCATATTTTCCATGATATTCGGATGGCAAAACAAACGAAAGATGGGCAACAACATCCATATCCAAATCATTTCTTATAATTGCTCTATCATTGCCCTCAAATGTTATGTTTAATCTGTATGATGGTACCGAATATTCCGGCTCCTTGTAGTTATAGGAATAAATACTCCAGTTTTTAATCTCAATAGGACGATATCCCCAGTAAGCATCTTCCTTATCTAAACTGCTAGCCGCTGTTGTGGTTGTGATATAAATTGTATCATTATGAATGGTAACATTATCATAATGGACATGTCCAGCAAGCACTCCATCAACATCATATTCTTCAATTAACGAAAGCAATTCTTTTCTTCCAACATATCCTATTTTCCTTATCAATGAATCATTTGTTGTATTCCATAATGGGTTGTGATGCAGAGCAATGAATTTCAGCTTTGCGTTGCTTTCCTTCAAATCTTCTTCTATCCATTTAAGCTGTTCCTCACCTATATAACCGCCCCACTGAAAAACAACATATGATATACCCCTTCTGTTTACTTTTGGCCAATCGTAAGAGTTTGCCATTATAAAATGCGCTTTTCCATAGTCAAAGGAGTAATACAGAGGGCCAAAATATTTTTGCCAGAATTTAAAGCCATCCTGCCCACATTGCACATATCCATCATGGTTTCCAGGACAGAGATATGTTGGAACATCAAATTGTTGGAGAATTTCATATAGTGTTCGATATTCAAAGGAATATTCGAAAGGATACAATTGCCCGAAAACTAGGTCGCCCGTTATTACAACAAAATCGGGATGGAGAAGATTCACCTCCTCCACGCATTTCTTTGCCGCTTTCCAACCAATGGTCTCCCGTATATTCTCCTTGAAGCCTCTTATATCTCCAATATGAAAATCAGATATATGCACAAATGTAAAATTTCCATCTATTTTTTCAACAACACTCACTGCTCTTGGCTCCGTTTTTGGAAATTGTCTGCAACCTAGACAACCCACCACAGTTAAATTGTACAGTTCCTCCGGCGTGTTTTCTGGCACTCTGACTACGATGCTGTTTTCACTGAAAGATAAAACTTCCAAATCAATTTCGTCAACTACAGGCTCATATGCCGTGTATAGTTTTACCTCTACATCGCTGTAGGAAAAATTTTCCAGCATAATGGTGAACCTCGCGCCTTTTTCAACTATTACTGGATTAGAACAGCGGGGATAGGCAATGATAAAATCTGCCTCAAGAAATTGTTGGGTATAAATTTCCTGAGCATTCTCATCAGACAATGACGAGATTTCTTCGTTCTCCTTTACCTCCAGTTCCTCCTGAAAAAGAGATGGGGGACAGAGGAGGATAGTAAGGATGATTGCCACAGTTAAGCTTTTCATTTGTTTTCTTTATCTTTTTCTATTTTTAAGCATTCTTAAAAGAAAATTTTAAACGAGTTTTACAAAAATTTAATTATGCTTTTGCCTTTAATAAGTGCCACAATGATGATGAATGTCACACTGAGAAATGAAGAGTGATGGGCGAGCTGAGTGGCGTCTATTACATTTTAGAAAAAGTTGGCAAGATGCGAGAGAATAAAAATGCTGGATAATGCTAATGAGTTACGCCATCTTTTTCTTGCTGTATATGAAAATTGCTATTGCAATTAAAATGGCAGCGAAAACTGAAAAACATAAACTGATATTGAAAAAATTTGTATTATAGCTTGCCACATAACTGATATTATAGCTTGCACTCTTGTTTACATCATATGTCCATTCATTTTGGCTCGCCAATTCCACGACTTTATATGTTTTTTCATGCAAATATTTCCACAACATGGCTATGGCTGCTATCAATGAAATGAATGAAGTTGATAAAAGCAAAACAATTTTCACCCTTTCTGGATGAAGAATGTTCTTTCCTTTTAATGTTAAGGAATAATAAATCCATTTCCTCTTATCTTCATTTTTCTTTATAAGTCCAGCCTCAATTAACTTTTCCAGATGTTTTAAAACAGCTGGCTTGCTCATCTGTAACTCTCTTGCAAGCTCGGATAATGTCATCCTCCTTTCATCCAGCTTTTTTAAAAGTTCTATTCTGCTTTCTGAGGCGAGGGCCATGAAACTTTTTTTATCAAGCGTTATTTTGTCATCCATCCATATTTAATGAATTGATTTTATAAAAGCATATAGGTTTGTTTAGCTAACTGGTTAATGCAATGCTTTATCTAATATGCCTCTTGCTGCAATTATACCCGTGGCTGCCGATGCTATTATGCCGCGTGATAATCCTGCGCCATCTCCGGCAACAAAGAAATTTGGCAGATTTGTTTCCAGATTTTTGCCCACAATAAAGCGCATTGAATAAAACTTTATTTCTGGAGCATAAAGCAGTGTGGAATCTTCTGCCACTCCAGGAATAACATTTGCCAGCTTATCCAATCCTTCAATTACATCAGTAACTATCCTGTGGGGTAATGCCATTGAAATATCTCCAGGAGTAGCATTTTTTAAAGTGGGCTTAACATAAGATTTTTCAATGCGTTGCCAAGTTGAGCGACGCCCTGCTTTTAAATCGCCGAGCCTTTGCAGAATTGGCATTTTGCCGCCCAGTGTTGTGGCCATTTTTGCTATTGAAATGCCATAGGCAGTTGTGTTTTCTACTGGCTCAGTTAGCTCAATCCTGACTAGAAAAGCAAAATTTGTGTTGTCTGATTTCTCATTTATTGATGAATGACCATTGACGGATATATAATCTCCATAGTCCTCCATGACAACGAAGCCATTTGGGCATGTGCAGAATGTGCGGATAAAATCATCGTATGTTGGCGTATAAATATGAAATTTTGGATCCCATGCCTTTTCAATAACATCCTCCATGACAACACTTGGTACTTCCACCCTTACGCCTATGTCTATTGGGGCGTATTTTGTTTTTATACCGAGCTTTTCAGCCTGCTTTGCCAGCCAGTCTGCACCACTTCTTCCTACCGCTGCCAGCACATAGTCAGCTTCTATGAGAAAGTCGTTGCCGATAAGCCTGAATTTTTTATTTGCAACTATTTCTTTCACTTCCTTTTCTAGCAAAAATTTCACTCCAAGCTTTTCCAGCTCCTTTTTGAATGATGTTATAACTTCTGGCAATAAATCAGAGCCAATATGGCGCTGAGGAATCGGAATAAATTTTATTCCATGCTGCGAGGCAAGCTTTTCAAGCTCTATCAAATCTTTCCCATATAGCTTATCTGGAGCACCATGCTTCAAAAAGATATCGTCAATCTTTTTAATCAAGCTGTCTGCATCATCAACGAATTCATTTAAATTTCCTCCTATGTCAGCCCTCAAATTCAGTTTTCCATCAGAAAGTCCACCAGCTCCCCCTAAACCGCACAAAATATTGCAGGGCTCGCATTTCATACATTTTGTA
Organism: Thermoplasmatota archaeon; assembly: GCA_029259015.1. Lineage (GTDB taxonomy): Archaea > Thermoplasmatota > E2 > UBA202 > JdFR-43 > JdFR-43. The sequence continues at coordinate 14,915 of JAPDJQ010000129.1, forward strand.
AAAAATTCCAGCGGGCATTTCCTTTTCTTTATATCCTTTCCTTTGTCAATAACAATGATATCCAGATTGCTGTTCAAAGCTAACTCATATGCAGCAAACAAGCCCGCTGGACCAGCGCCTATAATAGCAACATTACAGGAGACGTTTTGCATTGAGTTCGTCTATTATTCTCTTTATTGCCTCATTTACCTGCTCTGCTTTTCTTGCTCCGGTGCAAACTAGCTTGCCAGAGCCAAACAGAAGTATGACAACTTTTGGTTCATCCAGTCTGTATACCAAACCAGGAAATTGTTCTGGCTCATATTCTATTTTTTCGAGACCAATTGCCTGGGCTATCGCTATTAAATTGAGCTGTGCATGCAAATTGGCTGAGGCGACTATATTCTGGACAGTTATCTCTGGCTTCTTGTATACTTTAAATCCTGCTTTTGCAACCTTATCGCATACTTTCTTTATCGCTCTTTCAACATCCTCGATAGTTTTCGCTCCAGTGCATACAACCTTGCCACTTCTGAAAAGCAAAGCAGCGGTTTTTGGTTCATCTAATCGTAAAACTAAGCCAGGAAATTGTTCTGGTTCGTACTCGCTTTCTGGCAATGCCTTCTTAAGCTTTGACAGATCTAGCTCCTTTGCTATTGTTGTTGACGCAACAACATTCTCAATTTTCATATCAACTTTTCTCTCTGCCATAGAAATCAAGGGTATATATAAAGGGGCTTTATAAATATTTGGAGTGTTTTATGGTGTAGCATTTCATATTCCTCATGAAGATGGTTTGAATGAAGGTTAAAAGCAATGAAAGGAGTGAAACATGTTCATACTTTTTTATTTCAATTTATTCCCTCGATTTTCAATTTTTTGAAGCGATATCTATAAATATTACGATGGCATATTCCCTCATGCCAGCAAAAGTAGATGAGGGATGTTGTACAGGTTGTGGAGCATGTGCAGAAGAATGTCCTGTTGGAGCAATAACTGTAGAAAGTGTGGCAGTAGTTAATGAAGACGAATGCATTGAGTGTGGACACTGTGTAGAGGTTTGCCCCAACAATTGTATCACCATGGAATAAAATGAGAGAAAAGGTAGAAAAGGTGCTGGAAGAGATACGCCCCTCCCTACAGGCAGACGGAGGAGATGTAGAACTTGTGGATGTAGATGAGGAGCACGGTGTAGTTAAATTGCGCCTCACTGGAGCATGTGCTGGTTGCCCGTTTTCCACAATGACGCTGCAAATGGGTATCGAAAGAATATTGAAGCAGAAAGTACCAGAAGTTAAAAAGGTAGAGGCAGTTTAACTTTCCTTAAATTTTCTTTTTCCTTATCTTCTTTTTCTTTAAGAAATTTTTGTCGAACTATTATTTCTGCCTCCAACAGTTTGAGACGCAAATCATCATCTAAGGCACCTAAAATAATCATATCCTCTATGTTCCCACAACCTTCACTTATCCGAAACATATGAACTAATCTACGCCATTCATTCCATATATCTGTTTCTATATCCAACCCTAAAGAAATGATATATCTCTTGATGAATTTAAACATCTTTTCTGCAATAGCTTCTGCCGAGGCGGATTCTATTTCAGGGGTATCTCTATTTTCTTCTCTTCCTGGGATATATTCTATTGTCTCGAGTCTTTTTAGCAGATACATTTTCTTCCAATCTATTTTATTAAAAAACATCTCTATTAATTTTTTGACATCATTTGTTGTTAATGGATGAGCAACTTCATATGATATATCCTTTAATCGATCATCATATGTAAAATGCCAGGATTCTTTCTGTAACCTTGAAAAATGAAACAGCTCCTTTTCATCATATATTTCCAATACAAATGATATCCCGTCATTACATTCTTCCTCCGTTGGGAGTTCATCAACTGCTTTCAAAACATCATATAGTTCAACCTCTCTTTTCAGAGCCTCCTATACACATTTTTACCATAACAACCACCTAAGTGTAAATACATAATGTTTGGTTATTAATATTTTCATCGTTCTAAAGAGAATTTGATCTTCATAATTTAACTATAATCTGCAAATCCATTACATTTGTGCCAGTATAGCCGGTTATTATTGCATCGCCTAATTTTTCAAAAAACTCATAGGAATTATTCTCTTTCAGATATTCCTCCGGATTCAATCCTTTTTGCTCTGCTTTTTTATAACTGTAGCCATCTGCTATAGCTCCTGCTGCAGGGCTATTACCATCTATGCCATCTGTGCCACATGATAAAAAGACAAGAGCTTCATTTGATATTTTTTTCAACGCCGCAAGCACCATTTCCTGATTCCTGCCTCCTTTTCCTTTTCCTCTAACAGTTACGGTTGTCTCCCCTCCTGCTATCAGAACGCTTTTGCCACGCGGAAAATAAATTGCGTATTCTGCCAGATTTTCACCAATTTCTCTTGCCTCCCCATGCAATGCTGTGCCAATTATCTTCGCATAATAGCCCATTTCCTCCGCCATTTCTTTTGCATACCTGGCAGCTTTTTCAATATCTGCTATAACGATATTTTCAACATTTTCTAGGTGTTTTGGCGTTTCCTCAATTTTTCCTTTTATTCCATCTTTTATTATTTTTATAACATCTTTATTCTCCACTCCATACTTCTTCAAAATTTTCATTGCATCTTTGAATGTTGTTGAATCGCTGCAGGTGGGACCCGAGGCTATAAATTCTATAGGATTGCCGATTATATCAGATATTATAAGAGAAATTATTTTTGCCTTCGTTAGTTTTGCAAGTCTCCCGCCCTTTACCATTGACAAATGTTTCCTAACTGTATTTAACTCCTCTATTGTACATCCCTTTTCCATCAACTCTTTCGTCACTTCCACCATGCTTTTTAACGATACCAATGGCTTGCAGAGCAAGGAGGAGCCACCCCCACTTATAAGCACTATAACAAGATCGTCCTCCTCTGCCTTCTTCATCAACTCTATTATTTTTTCTGTTGCTCTAACATTTTCTTCACTGGGAAATGGGTGGCTACCAACATATACCTTAATTCTGCCTAATTTTTTATTCTCTGTTGAAATAACTATTCCATCATCAAAAGGAATAATTTCTTCCATTGCCTTTGCCATTGCTGCAGAAGCCTTTCCAAAACCAATTAAAAAAATTCTTTTGTAAGGAAGCAAATTAAATTTTTTTCCCTTTATAACAATACTATCACCCTTTATTTCAACTGCTGACTTTATAACATTATATCCATTCATTTTTTCCAGAACATCATCCAGTATAGCCAGAGCATCATGCCTCGCCTCCCTATATTTTTCTACTGTATTCGTAACAAGTGCGTCAAAATTCTTTATCACATGAAAAGAATAAATAATCCTATTTGAATTTTATACATGCTTCGCTTGCTCAGGAGTTTTTCTTTTGTTATTTCAATGGCCATACTCCTTGGCATCCTAACAGGAGGTTTCCCAGAATATGGGGGAGAGATAGCCACCATAGCTCTCATTATAGCCATGACATTTTCCATATCAAACATACCTTTTAAAATTAAACTTAAAGAAGCGAAACACATCCTCATTGCATTCCTACTCAACTATGGTTTTCTTTCAGCCATCATAATTTTAATGGGTTATGCCATGAAAGAATATTTTGAGGGTTTCATTGTAATGGCTGCTGCTCCCTCTGCTATTGCCGTTGTTCCTCTTTCTGTTGTTCTTAAAGGGGATGAAAGGCATTCGCTTTTCTCGCTCATTTTCCTTTATCTCATGGCAATTATACTCATGCCTCTCATTATTTACATTTTTCTTGCAAAGCAAGTTAACGCAATACTTCTGATGAAAAATGTTGTTTTACTCATACTCCTTCCCATTGTTGCATCAAGAATTTTATATGGTAAAATAGAGGAAGAGAAAGGGAGAATAGTTACAAATATCTGTTTTTTCTTTCTTGTTTTTTCTGTCATAGGGAAAAACAGGCAATTCATTTTCGAAGATTATTCTACCCTTATACTACTTTCTCTTTTGATGGCGATAAGAACCTTTGGAAGCGGATTTTTTGTAAGGACGATTGCAGAAAAAATTGGTGTGGATAAAGGAAAGGCTGTAAATTATGCACTTTTTGCATCTTTCAAGAACGAAGGACTTGTAATGATTATAGCTGTTTCTCTATTCAGTTATGAAACAGCTTTGCCTGCAGTCATTGCATTAATTTTTGAAATGCTGTGGATATGCTGTATGGAGACAAAGATAATTTAAATAAATTATACATGCTGGATACATGAAAAAATGGTGGGCACTATTCATTATTCTATTTATATTTTCCATTGATTTCTGGAACTGGAATAAAAGCGAGCCCATAATTTTATTCATGCCATACTGGATGTGGTATATATTTGTTCTGACAATTTCCCTTTCAATAGCATTTGCTTTATTTGCAAAATATGCATGGAGGGAGGAAAAATGATATGGCTTCTGCTATTGTATTTCCTCATTTTACTTTTAATTGGCATATATGCGCATAAAAAAACAAAAGCTATGCCGGAGGACTATTTCCTTGCCAACAGAAGATTTGGCCCACTCATTTTATTTTTCACTTTGGCTGCAACAAATTTTTCTGCTTTTACCTTTCTCGGATTTGCAGGCAAAGCATATACAGATGGCTTGGGGCAATATGGAATAATGGCTTTAGGGACTTCCTTCATGGCGATAATGTTTTATATTCTTGGAAGAAAAATATGGAAAATTGGAAGGGAGAAAGGATATATTACGCCCGGAGAATTAATTGGTGGCCATTATAACAGCAGAGGGCTACAACTTTTATTTGCTCTGATAATGTCATTATTTACCATCCCATATTTAGCGATTCAGGCAATTGGAGCTGGTTATATTTTACAGATAATTTTCCCAAGCTTAAGTATGAAAATCGGAGCAGTTGCTGTGATGGCAATAATTTGCCTTTATGTTCTTTCAGGAGGGATGAAAGCATCTGGCTGGACAGATGTTTTTCAGGGGATGATAATGATAGCTGCAATGATTTTAGCATTTTTCTTTATTGCAATTTCTCTTGGAGGAGCAGAAAAGGCGACACAATCAGCATTTGAAGTAAATGCCTCTTTATTCTCGAGACCCGGGCCAAATGGATATTTTAGCGTGGAAATATGGTTATCCTTCCTTATACTCTGGATTTTCTGCGACCCCATGTTTCCACAAATTTTTACTCGCTTCTATACCGCAAAGAGTGAGAAATCTTTAAAGGCAGCTATGGTGTTGTATCCTCTTCTCATTTCATTTTTCTTTTTATTTCCTGTCTTGATTGGTGTATGGGCTCATGGAACCGGAATGGAAATAAACAATCCAGATAGCGTGCTATTAGTAATGGTTGAAAATTATACGCCTCATTTCATTTTTTCGTTTGTTATTGTTGGCGCTCTGGCTGCTTTAATGTCTACCGCCGATTCACAATTGCTTTCCATATCCACAATATTGACATGCGATTTATTCGGTAAAAAAGTAAGATATAGTAAGATAATCACAATCCTGTTAACGATTTTTTCCATAATATTTGTTATATTTGGCTATAGTCCCAAAACAGGAATTATGGGCACATTAGTTAAAACAACGTTCTCAGGCTTGGTTGTTTTATTTCCTGCTACCATAGCAACATTATACTGGAAAAAGGCGACAAAATGGGGATGTATTGCAAGCATTATAGGAGGAGAAACAGTTGTTTTCTTCCATGCTTTCTTTCCTTTCAAAACCTTTGGTTTCCTGCCAGCAATAGTTGCATTACTGGTTTCATTCATTCTTTTATTCATCTTTTCCATCGCTACATATGGAAGGAGTAATTAGCTTAATCAACAGCAAAAATTTATTAGATTCCGCGGCTATATAATCATGAAAGTATTTGGAGATTTTATAGGAGTAAATACCAGCAAAAGAGGAGATTATATCGACATTACGCCAAAGGTAAAAGAAAGAGTGGAAAAAAGCGGGGTTAGGAATGGCATTGTTGTTTTGCATGAGATGCATACAACAGCAGCATTAGTCATTCAAGAGGGTGATAAAGATGTTCATGCTGATACAACCAATGCATTAAACGAGATAGTACCTCTAAGCAGGCAATACCGCCATTGCTATGAAGGTGTTGCCAACGCCACAGCCCATATAAAGAATCAGTTGCTTGGAAGTAGCATAGCCTTGCCAGTGATAGAAGGCAAAATAGCGTTAGGAACATGGCAGCGAATTTTTCTGGTGGAGCTATTTGAGGGAAGACGTCGCAGGATAGCAGTTAGTATAATCGGGGAATAATTCATTCCAGCACATGAATATTTTTCTTTTTGCACATCTCCTTGAGTACTTTTGGCCATACCGTTACACTAACTTCTCCAATATGCGCTTTCCTCAGCAAAAGCATGTCGCAAAGTATTCCTGGGCACGAATTGGCTCTTCCAGTCCAAGGCCACATGGGAATTCTATGGGGGGCGGGAGCCATCTCTATCCAAGTAGTCATTTATACCGCTCTCTGCATCAACAATTAAAGGGCAGGTAACTCTTATAAGATTAAGTTCTTTGCACAAATTTTCTTCAATGTAATCTTTTATTGCAAAAATTGCAAGTTGTGCTTCTTTTGGAGTCAGCAATAAGCCAATGAAATTAATCCATTTCATTTTTGCATAAATACATTTTAAAAACATGATTGTATTACTCATATGATTGAAAGAGAGGAAATATGGAAAATTCTGGAAGAATATGATATTGATAAAATAAAGGTTGCTGCTGTTGCTTCTCATTCTGCCCTGGACACTTTTGATGGTGCAAAGGAAGAGGGTTTTCATACAATAGCCATATGTCAGAAAGGAAGGCATAAAACATATGCTGAATATTTTAAGAGAAAAAAAGTTGGCAGCAGAGATCTAGGATGCATTGATGAAGCATGGATTTTTGATAAATTTAAGGAAATATTGAAAGAAGAAAATCAGGAAAAGTTAAGGAAGGAAAATGTTATTTTTATTCCAAATCGCTCTTTCACTTCTTATTGCAGCTTGGATGAAATAGAGAATAAATTTTATGTTCCAATGTTTGGCTCCCGCTGCTTACTGAGAATGGAGGAAAGAGGTGAAAAGCGCGATTATTACTGGCTTCTAGAAAAAGAAGGAATGCCATTTCCAGAAAAAATAGAAAATCCAGAGGAAATAGATGAGTTATGCATTGTAAAATTACATCATGCCGTGAAGAAGCTGGAAAGAGGTTTTTTCACCTGCTCATCATATAAGGAATACAGGGAAAAGGCTGAAAAATTGATTAAGCAAGGGGTGATAACAGAAGAAGACTTGAAGAAAGCAAGGATTGAAAAATACATCATTGGGCCAGTTTTCAATCTGGATTTCTTTTATTCTCCATTACTCAATCAAATAGAATTACTCGGTATAGACTGGCGTTTTGAAACAAGCTTGGATGGACATGTTCGTTTGCCCGCAGATCAGCAACTCAGCCTGCCTGAAAAGCAAAAAATACCGGAATATACTGTGTGCGGGCACAATATGGCGACGCTACGTGAATCTCTTCTTGAAAAGGCTTTCAGCTTAGCTGAGAAGTTTGTTGAAGCTTGTGAAAAGCATTATGACTATGGCATCATTGGCCCATTCTGCCTGCAGACGTGCGTAGACAAAGACTTGAACTTTTACATATATGATGTTGCTCCACGCATAGGGGGAGGAACGAATGTCCATATGTGGCTTGGCCATCCATATGGCAATGCATTGTGGCGATGTAATATGTCGACGGGAAGAAGAATAGCCTTAGAAATAAAAATGGCGAGAGAAGAAGAGAAAATGGAGGAAATAGTTACCTAATATAGTTACCTAAAATTACCTAATGTTTATAAACTGAACCCCATCAATGCTTATCATATTTGCATTTCCAGCCATATCATAGGCAATAGCCGTTACATTATAGATGCCATATGCTTTTTCTATCTTCCATTCGTAAGGTGGCTCTCT
>JAPDJQ010000099.1 GCA_029259015.1 Thermoplasmatota archaeon
GATGCAGAAGTAAAAATTGAATATGGAAAGAGAAATTTAATTAAAAGAAATGAGTATGATTTTCTTATAATTTGTCCGAATGAATATAGCAATTTACTAAGAAATTTAAAAGAACATAAGGAAAAATATGGAATAAAAACAATAATTGTTTCATTAGATGAAATTTATAACGGTAAATATTTTGATTGTTATGGCAGAGATGAAGCAGAGAAAATAAAATATTTTATTAAGAATGCAATTGAACAATGGGGAATAAAATATGTTTTGCTTGTAGGGAGCATTGACAAATTACCTACAAGATATGTAATGTATGCTTGGCGCTCTGGAATCAAAATTTATAAGGAATTTCTTCCAACTGATTTATATTATGCAGACATTTATAGATATGAAAATGGAAAAGTGGTATTTTCCTCATGGGATACAAATAATAATGGAATATATGGTGAGAAATATCTCGGCGATTTAAATATGGAAGGAGATATCATTGATTTGTATCCAGATGTTTATCTTGGAAGACTGGCATGTGAAAACAAAAGAGTAGTAAAACATGTTATAGACAAAATTATAGGTTATGAAGAAATGCATAACAAAAAATGGTTTAAAAGAATAATACTCGTTGGTGGAGACACTTTCCCAAATTGGGGAGTAGTTGAAGGAGAATTTATGAATGAACTAGTAGCCCAACTATTAAATGATTTTGAAGCTTACAGAATATGGTACTCCTTGGGGAATTTAAATAGTCTAGAAATCCAAAAAGCTTTAGAAAAAGGAGCAGGCTTTTTATATTATTCTGGACATGGTTTTCCATATGGATGGGCTACTCATGCTATAAATGGAAGTGATGAGGAATGGGTAGGAAAATATTATACTCCTTATATAGCTGGCTTATTTAATGGGCATAGATTGCCCATCGCCTTTTTCGATGCATGCTTAACAGCAAAGCTTGATTTTAACTCTTCAGATTTAAGGAATGATGGTATACCTATTAAATTCAATGCCTCTTTTCCCTGCTTTGCGTGGTATTTTGTTCGTCACCCTTACGGAGGAGCTATAGCAACTATTGGGGCAACAAGAGTTGCATATACTGGCGTATACGAAGATGGCCCCCGCTGGGGAGCAGGCTACCTAGCATATAAATTTTTTGAGTCGTATAAAGAAAATGATATTTTAGGCAATGTCTTTGTCTCAGCTCAAGAAAAGTATATTAGCAGTATATGGGATGAATGGACAATACAAGAATTCATTTTACTTGGAGACCCTACTTTAAAAATAGGAGGATATTGAATCACTTTTCCTTTATTTTAACTTCTACTTGCCATTCTTTTAGCTTGGAGTAAGAAATTTTTCTGATAGGAGACATTATTCCATAACAATTTTTTTTAACATGATTCATTAAATCTTCATAAGCTTTCTTTCCATTCTCATTAAAAATTATTGATGCAACAATTTGTTCAGCTATTGTTTTCCTGTAGCTTTCGTTAATTTCTTCAAAATAGCATAAATCTCTTCTTCCTTCCATAAAAGGCGAATCGTAAAAAACAGTTATTTTTGACGTTTTTTTTCCGATATACGGCAAGGCATATGTTCTATATTTACAACAAATTTTTATGAAAGGTAAAAAACTTATTTTCACAGCATCTCCGTTTTTCAAATTATATCTTTTTCTTAGATTCTCCTCTGCAATTATCTCCAGAATATTTTTATGAGTGCTTTTCTCTGGCAGGAGCACAAAGCATTTTTCTCCATAAATTTCTGCAGGAAAACATTTTACCATTCCATATTTAATCCCATTTTTTACAAAGCCATCTATCACAATCCCATCAATTTTTTTTAAATCCTCGATAATTTTTTCATTTACAGCTAAATTTAAAGTTCCAGGATATGGCTTTAAATGCAATTTTTTTATAAACTGATTTTTATACTCCTCTATCAAAATAAATTTTTTTCCCTCTTTTTTACCTGCAGTTACTATACCTCTCATTTTACAACGTTTCACTACCCTTTAATTTCCCATATATTTTTTTGCCCAGTTCCGTCAATACATAGCCATCTTCCTTTTCCTCAATCAAACCATGTTCTTTTAATTCCTCAATAGCATTTTTTGCTGCCTGTTCTATCAGATGATGTTTTTTTATCATCCTGCTCAGAGATTTTTCTCCAGATGCAATTTCAATAAATACTGCCTTCCTTATCTTGTTTGATATAATAAAACCTTCCTCCATTTTGATCCCAATAGATAATTCATGCCCTTAGATAAATTTTTTTAAATTATCTGTTTAGCTACCAGAACTTTGTTCCCTACTTTAAAAATATAAAAATGCTTTTCTCCTTCCAGTCCTTCTTCAATTTTCTTTCTTATTTCCCAATATTTTTCTGGCTCAACGGAAAATCTCAGAGTCGCTTTTCTTGCTCCAAGTTTTTTCAAAATACGATTTAATTTGTGATAATCAAAGTTGCATTTTGCAACAACTTCATATTTTCTCAAAAAAGCAGATTTGTATTCACTAGAAGAAGTTAATAAACCCCTTCTTTTATCAATTTGGATTATGTATCCGTTGAATCCTATCTTGCCTGTGAGATTTTCCAAAAGCCCCGCTTTTATAATTGTCCTGTCCACTTCATATATGTATTCCAAAGCTTTATCCGTCTTTTTTAATTTCATTTTTTCATCCAAATCTGTTATTCTTTCTTCAGATGGCAATGAAACTGCTGATGTATCACATTCAGCTAATTCACCAGTGTATAAAGCCAGTCTATTGAGATTGAAATTGAGAGACGTGTATTCTTTCTCTCCTTCAATTTTTATTTCTTCTCTTGATATTTGAGGAGGAAGTTCAAAAGCTATTCTATCTGTTTTACTGCTGTAGAGACTATATACTTTCATAGGATTCGGAAGAAGTGTCTCAAATTTTCTTTTTTCCTCTTTTTCCTTCCTGGATGGATCACAGAAAATGCAATCTGCATTTATTTTATCAAAAATTTTTTTACTCAGAGCATCTCCCTTTATTATTTTTATTTTCGCATCCATTGCCACTGCATTTAACATTGCAAGTTTTGCCCTAAAGCAATCTATTTCGACTCCAACAGCTTTTTCTGCATACTTGGAAAAATAAATGAGCTGCATGCCAACTCCACAGCATATATCTGCTACAACATAACCTTTTATTCTTCTGGCTCTATAATCTGCTACAATCGGAGGAGTCGCATACCTGAGTCCCTCTTCATCAAAAAATAATTTCTCGGCCAGTTCCCCAAATTTTTTCCTCGCTTTTATCCTGCATTTGGCAATTTCAAAAATTTTTTCCCTATCAAAATAGACGCTATTAATTTTCTCAATTATGTATTCTCTATTATATCCTCTTCTGATCAATCTCACCGCTTTATTCACTTCTTTATCAATTTTTTTTATATCCATCCTATGTAGCAAATTGATATCACTTTTTATTATTTCTTATAAAATGAATGAAAAGGTTATGTTGCGGATTAAATGCTTTTGGAAAATGCATGCCAATTAAATGAATAATATGTTTTTGTGTCATAATTACAGAAGCAAAAATGTTGCAACATCATATCATTCATTCAGAAAAATATTTTAATTCTGGAAGGCATAATGGTGTGGCAATGAAAGGAAAATATGTTATTTATGCTTTCATAGGTATAATTTTGCTGGCTGGTTTTGCAAGGGCAGATGTAAATATGGCATATTTTTATTCAAAGAACTGTTTGATGTGCGAGAAAATACAGCCATTTATTGAAGAGCTTGAAAATTATTCATATGTTAATATAGATAAATATGAGGTAACTCTTTCTCCATATCATCCAAATAGAAACGACTCCTTGCTTGAAAATTTGTCTTATGCTTATCACTCCGTCAGAGATGTACCCATTATATTTTTCGCAAATGAATGGTTTTATTTTGGAAACGAAAGCATGGCAAGCAAGGAAAAAGAAAGATTGCTGAAATCCTTGCAGGAATTAAAAAATTACAGCATACCAAGCCCGATAAAAGGTGAAAAGCTTGTGTATCCAAAGCCTGTTTCCATTTTGCTGTTTTATAATTCTTCAAAAAATGAAAGCCTAGACGGCATCATAAATGCTTTCGAGAAGAACATAACATTTATCAGGATAGATAAACTGGATGTAAAATACAGTAGAAATATGAGTATAATGGAAAAATTGGGCAAGGGAGAAACTCCCCTTATTTTTATAGGTGAAAAAAGCTATTCTCTGCAAATTTACAATATTTCATATGTGGTAAAAGAAGCGAAAAAATATGAGAAGATAGGTATAGATTTTCCATCAGCATATGAAGAAAAAAGCATATGTATACTCTTTTTCTATAGATCTTCCTGTATTTCCTGCTTAAGAATAAAAGCAAGACTGGAGGCATTGAGTACAATATATCCTCTGAATATCAAAGAATATGATACACTCTATAAGAAAAACGAAGAGCTACTGATGAAATACTGCGCAAAGTACAACATAACAAAACCACATAACGCAAACATCTTCATCGGAGATAAATATTTTTACAGCGAGGCGCAAATGAATGAACTGGAGCAGGAAATTAAAAATTGGCTAGGCATTGGTCTATCTTGTCCCAGAGAAGGAGAGGTAAGTGAGAAATTGTTGCAGGGCTTACTATTTGTTGTTATTCTGGGGGGCTTACTCGATGGAATAAATCCATGTGCCTTTGCCACCCTTGTATTTTTCATTGCCTATCTAGAAAGGGCGAAAAAAGAAGCAATTGTTCCCATAGGATTATCCTTTGCAGTCGGGATATATATCTGCTATCTAATGATAAGTGTCGGATTGCTGGAATTTATGAATGTTATAAGGAGAGCGGTATCCATTTATCTTTACATTGCTATAGGCGTAGCAGCGATAATACTTGGCATATTCAGTTTATTTGACTTCTTTATAATAAAGAAAGGAGGAAAGGCAGTATTGCAGCTTCCTTTATTCCTTAAGAAAAGAAGAGGGAGAATAATTAAAAGAATAACAGAGGACAAGAAAATAACGGCTCTTGCAATTATAGCTTTTGCTACAGGTTTTGCCATCTCTGCCTTAGAATTTGCATGCACAGGTCAGGTATTGGTGCCTGTTGTAACAATGATACAAACATCTTCTTTGGCTTTCATCTATCTTCTCATATATAATTTCATGTTCATAGTTCCTCTGCTCATAATTCTCATGCTTTTCCACTTTGGATATTCTTCTGCCCGCATTGGAGAGATGCAGAAAAAAAGCTATGGATATGCAAAATTATTGATAGGCATATTTTTACTTGTTCTGGGCTCGGTGATGCTGTATCATGTTTTTGCATGAGGACAAAAAATTTAGACATAGTGCATCCATAAATTTCGCTAAATTTAAATAAGTAAGGCAAATTAGAATTCGATGTCACTTCGAGCAAATTTTCATCTGATATGCATGACTTTGTTTCTTATCTTTACCATTCCTAGGAGAGGTGGGATGAATGAATAGAATATTGCTCATTGTTGAAGATGAAAAGGATATGCAGGAACTGATGAAGAGATACATAAAGAAAGCAGGAATAGATATAGAGATATATTCTGCTTATGATGGAAAAGAAGGCGTAGAAAAATATAAAGAATTGATGGAAAAGGGTAAAAAGCCAGATTTGGTAATAATGGATTTAAAATTGCCAGAGATGGACGGTGTTGAAGCAACCAAAAAAATCAAACATCTTGACAAAAATGCAGTCATATATGGCTTTACAGCATTCTTCGATACAGATTGGAGCGAGAAACTCCTAAAAGCTGGGGCAAAGAAAATAATCCCGAGATATGTGGGCTTTGATGGTTTTGTTAAAGAAATTAGAGAATTTTTCAAAAAATGAAAATCATTATTATTGGCTGCGGAGCAGCAGGAGGCACAGCAGCACAATTTGCAAGAAAAACAAACAGGAAAGCAGAAATACTTGTTTATGATAAGGAAGGATATGGGCAGTATTCAAAATGTGCTCTGCCTTATGTAATAGAGGGAAAGGACTGGACAGAAATTATCGAGTTTCCTCCTCAATGGTTTGAGAGAAATGGAATAGAATATCGAAACGAGGAAATTTATAAAATAGATTTTGAAGGCAGAATAGTGGAGGGGGAAAAAGAAGAAGAGTTTGACAAGCTTGTCATTGCCACTGGTGCTATGCCCGCCTGCCCATTTGAGGCGAGTGGCGTGCATTTTTTACGGAATTTAAACGATGCTTTGGGTATTAAGGAAGCTGTTAAAAAGGCAAATAATGCCATTATTGTTGGAGCGGGCCTGATAGGAATGGAGGTTGCAGAGGCTTTAATCAGGAATGGCTTAAAAGTTAAGGTGCTTGAATATATGCCTTCCATATTGCCAGCCATGCTCGATAAAGATGTTGCAGATTACGTCATGAAAAAATTGGGTGTTGAAGTTTTGCTGGATTGCAAAGTTGAAAAAGTTGAAGATGGAGTTGTGATAGCGGGCGAGGAACATAAGGCGGATTTAGTCATTGTTGCCACAGGAAATAAACCCAATGTTCTGGATGGTGGAGAAGCGATAAAAGTTGATGAAAAATGTAATGTGAGCAATGATGTGTATGCTGCTGGGGATTGTACTGTGGTAAAGGACTTTTTTGGGAGAGAGGTTGTTGTTGGCTTGGGAAGCATAGCAGCCAGACAGGGAAGAGTAGCTGGAATAAATGCTGCTGGCGGCAACGATTCTTTAATTCCACCTGTCTTTGCTAAAACAACGAAATTGTTTGGCTTGGAGATTGCTTCAGTGGGTTTACTGAGTAATGAAATTGATGGTGTAGCTGCTAGATACATTGGAAAAGATTTGCCACATTATATGGAGGGCGATGATTTACTTGTTAAGGTGATAGCAGATAAGAATGGTATAATAGTTGGTTGCCAGGTTGTAGGAAGAGGTGCAGCGAAAATAGTCGATAGAATAACGCTTGCAATATATAACAGAATGGGTGTAAAGGAAATTGCAAGAATAGAAAATGCCTATGCACCTTCTGTAGCACCAACTTTTGACGCCATCGAAGTTGCATGCAGCATGATAGAAAGAAAATTAAAGTAGCTCTCTTTTATTATCATGAAGGAAATATTTGACGGCGTTTATAAGGATGGCAACAGAATTTTCACAGAAAATCTTATTCCAGGCAAAAAAGTTTATAATGAAAGATTGCTGAGAAAAGGTAATAAAGAATATCGCTCATGGAATCCTTATCGAAGCAAAATGGCTGCAGCCATTCTGAAGGGATTAAAGAAATTTCCTATTAACAGAAAAAGCAATATTTTATATCTTGGTGTGGCCAGTGGAACAACAGCGAGTCATTTTTCTGATATAGTTAGGGAAGGAATGGTATACGGCATAGAAGTTGCATTCAGGCCGATGAAAAATTTTATTAAGTTATGTCAGGAAAGAAAAAATATGCTGCCCATTCTTGCAGATGCAAATAGGCCAGAGAGATATGAGGCAATAGTGGAAGGCATTGATGTGATTTATCAGGATATAGCGCAGAAAAATCAGGTTGAAATTTTTATCAAAAATATGGAGAGATTTGAGCCGGAGCATGGAATAATAATGGTGAAGGCAAGAAGTATAGATATTTCCATGAAACCAAATCAGGTTTTTGAGAAGGTAAAGCAGGAGATAAAAAAGCATTATGAAATAAAGGAAGCAATTAAATTAGCCCCCTATGCAAAAGACCACATTGCAATTTTTGTTTAGAAAACAACTTAAGTTATTCATGCATTCATTTTCATGAAATATAGAGGCGAAGAAAAGAAAGTTGAGCTGGATGCTGTGAGTATATCAAGACTGATACTTCTTTTTATAATTCCAATTGTGGCATACGGAGTTGCTTTATTTCCTCCAGCCCTAGTCATTTATTTTTCCACGAAAATACTCAATCTTGAAAATTTATTTCATCTCCTTATCTTTTGCATAGTTCTTGTTCTGGATTATCTTGTTCTTATTTTCTCTGCAATATTTTCAACAGCATTTTTCATAAACACCTTGAATTTAAAATATGAAGAGGGAGAATATGGGAAATCTCTGAAAGATAAAACAGCTTTTAAATACGCCTTATATTTCGCTTTGTATTATCCAGCTTATCGCTTGATTAATATTTTTGTTCTTCCTCCAATAAAATCATTCTATCTATCAATGATTGGTTGCAAAATAGGCAAGAATGTTTTTCTAGCTGGTGAGGAATGGATTGCGGATCCATGTGTAATGGAAATTGGAGATAATACAATGGTAGGTGGGAGATCTTTAATAACTGGACATCTGGCAGAAGATAAATTGATTATAAAGAAAGTAAAGATTGGCAAAAATTGCCTCATTGGAGGAGAATCGTTTATCATGCCAGGTGTGACAATAGAAGATAATGTTGTTGTTGGAGCAAAAAGCCTTGTAACCAAAAATAAAAAACTGGAAAAGGGAAAAATATACGCTGGCATACCTGCAAAAGAAATAAAAGTAGAGAAAAAGAAAGAAAAAGGTTAGGGATATCCTCCTATTTTCAGGCTTGGATCTCCAAGCAGCACCCATTCCTGTACAGTCTTGCAATTCACAAGATCAATTGTATATGGCCTCTCACCAATCCATTCCTTTGACCAGTCTATTGGGAATTTGTTTAAATAATCAATGAGGGCGGTACCCCATGTTTCTCCAAGTATGTCTTTGCCCTGTTTTGCATATACCTCAAAGAAATGGGGCTCGAGCCATCCTCCGAGATATTGTATGCAATCTGGGATGCCATCTGGCATGCTATCCGGAACTTCATCAACGGGTCCATCTCCTATAGTTCCGTATCCTAAGCCAGTGTTGCCTATGGCGGCGATGCTTCCTCCGTCTGCCTTGCTTGCGAAAAGCCATCCCCAGCATTTCGGTGTCATTTCTCCAAGCCAGTAGGCCCACATTCCTTCTTTGAGGAAGCGAAGTATACTAACATTAAACTGGCAGTTGTGGCAGCCGCCTACGACAAGCACAGGCAATTTATTGCCATTTTTGAGATTTTTGATATTTTTTAAGCCAAAATCTATCCAAGTATCGAAATCATTGTGAGGATGTGTTGCCCATGAAGCGGGATTGCCATGTCCGCTGAAGTACACAAAGCCTTCTCCTTGAGATAAAACATTCTCTGCATTTTCTGGAGTGAATTCAACATCTCCACCCTCTACATATATTCTAATATGTTCAAATCCGTCCATGAAGCTCAATGCATAATCGCATTCTACCTGCCCTTCTATGTAATCTGTTCCAAATTCCTCATCAGGAAATGAATCTCCACCAATAACAACCATCTTTTTGAACCATGATTGGCCATATGTTGTTGTCTCATATTCAATTATTCTGTTAACTACAGTTTTTACTTCTCTTTCATATCTGCAGGGCAATCTGCCAACATAAACATCTGGATACATATCAAGAACATCCTTGTTTGTTTTTGTCCATTCTGCAAATATGCCATTTCCATTACTGTCCCAGTCGTCGAAAACTGGCTGCCCATCCTCATACTTATAAATGTCTGCATAATAGAGATCGCTTATATAGCTGCTTTCCCAGCTTGAATTATCATCTAAATGGCTGTAGCGGACAGGCACATGCCATGCCCATAAACGCTGTCCTTTCATTCCTCCAACAAGCAAAACATACTTTATTCCCCATTCTTCAATTGCATCTTTAATGGCATATTTTATTTTTTCAGCGTCATCTCTGCCATCGTAGCTGGAGTATATTTCTTCAGTTGTAATAAGCTTTGTTTTTATGCCATACTGCTCCTTATGCTCCACTAAAGGCTGCACACTGTCTGCAAATTTTTTCGGGCAAATAATGAGTAGATCATATGCATCGTTGAAAATGACTGGCTTTCCTTCTTCATAATCTATTTTTATTTTCATACTCTCTGCATACTCGAGAACATTTGAGACAGGATAGTATCTTGCAGGATATATTTCAACTGCTAAAAATATAACACGCTCATCATTGTACAATCCCACACCAATATTGTACATGAACCATTTATCTGGGTATACATCATTGCTCTCATATATGGCTGGATTTTCTTTCACCTCAATGTTTTTCCTGCTACCATCAAGAGGTATCGGTCCAATGGCAGGCACAATTTTTTTATCAAGCTTCAATGTTTTCAGGCTATCTGGCAGACATTCCACACTTACAATTTTTGTTCCAAGAGGAAAGATAAAAGTTTTTGTGATAACAGGCAGCATGGGGCTGCCAGCATCATTGATATACGAGGTGGCATCTTTTATTGATACGGTTGTATAGTCTCTGCCTTCATAGATAACTGGTTCAGAAAATTTTAGCACCATCTCATTTTCCGTTTTTTCAGCATCAACTGCTATACTCTCCCTTTTTTCGACGCTTTGAAAACCAGCCATTGTCGCACTAAAAATCAGGCATAGAACAAGCATAACTCCAACAATTTTCACTCTTTTCATTTTATCGCCTCATATTTTATGTAAAGAACACCTTTAAAATTTTCGATGATGAAGAAATATGAATGCAGAATAACTAAGTCTAGCACATCTCCCTTCATTTATGCATCCATATATTTCACCAGATAATGTATATATATTAAAATCCCATTATATCTTTTGGAGGTAAAAATGAAAGGAAAAGCTTTGTTAATTGGGATTTTGTTAATAACAACAATAGCATCAGCAAACCTTTTTGTTGTCGATAAAGAAGCAATTGATGTGAAAGAAACAACAATCATTAAACCCATTAAAGCAAGAGGGCATGAACAACTTCTGGCAGTGGAGGGAAAAGAAATTAAAAACGCACTCAAAATGGCAGCTCTGCCAACAAATATACCTGTTGCAAATACTGAAGACACAGAATTTCACCCAACAATAGCATCATCTGGTTCGATATTCTTTGCTGGCTATACCTATGCACCAAGCATAATTGAACAGTACATATACATGGCAGTCTCTCTGGACGGAGGAGAAACATTTGTTCCAGCAGGATACTGGAATATTGAAGGTGCATTAGATTATCCATCATTTGACCACTGGGGTGGAAATACATTCTATGGAACATTCATGCCAGATCCAAATACAGCATACATGTATTTAATGGAGATAATGGATATAACAGATACTGGCACATGGGGTCTTGTGTATTGGGACTGGTCATCATATGGATGGTATGAATTCAAGGAGCCAGCAATAGCATGTCATAACAGCCAGGATCCATGGGAGTTTGGAGTTATAGCAACAATTGCATCCACTGAATATGAGGATTATCCATGTGTTGATGCTCCTCACATGTTCTTTGCAGATCCAGATGCAGAAGGCACAGGATGGATAAGCTGGTGGCCTGAGTATAATTACTCTGCTCATGCTGCAGCAACCATAGATAAGGCAAGAAATATGTTTTACTGTGCATATGACTGGTATAATGAAACGGCAGCAACATGGAATATTTTGCTGTGGGTAAGAAGCTTTGAAGATCCTCTTGGAGGAAGTTATATGATTGAGATACCATCATCCTTCTACGCAATGTATCCAGCAGTGGCTGCTTATAATGATAAGATAGTGATTGTCTGTCAGAGCGACGAACACATAAATCAGGATATTGCATGCTTCTATTCTTCAGATGGCGGAGCAACTTGGAGCACATCTTATGTAACAAATGCTCCAGAAGACGATTTGTATCCTTCCCTGATAATATCTGGAGAGAAAGTAATATGCACATTTGTAAGGCAGGGAAATCTTTACTATACATACAGCGAGGACTGGGGAGCAACATGGGAGGAGCCAATCAAACTCAATGAAGTGGATGGAAGCGTTTCTTCAGAATTCAGAACAGCAGCCATATGCGAGGCAGGAGCAGTGTGGACAGACACAAGAAATGGAAATGCAGATGTTTATTTCAATACCTTCCCAGTACCTGTATTAACAGTTGATGTCTCTGGAGGGTTTGGAGTAAAGGCAACAGTATCTAATGTAGGAACAGCTGCAGCCGAGAATATACCATGGAGTATTGAGCTCACAGGGCTTGTGTTCATAGGAGCAAAGAAAGAGGGCGCCATTACTTCATTAGCACCTGGAGAAAGCACCACAATAAAATCTGGCCTTGTATTTGGCATAGGACCGACAACAATAACTGTGACTGCCGGCGGAGTAACAGAAACAAAGAGTGGCTTTATTTTGGGCCCACTGGTGCTTGGAGTGAGCTAGGCCCTTTCTCCTTCCATTTTTATTTTTCTTATCAATCTTTCCCATATAGCAGAGCATCCATTAAAACAGCTATTATGCCAGTTAAAAATACCATATCGAGTATTGAAGCGCCACCTATACTTGCTACAGTAATTTTTCTCACGCCCATATGGAGGAGCTCTTTTAAATGAAGTAAATCAGCACCTATAAGTACACCCATTGTTCCAGAGGCATATGCAATGGAAGCTGCTTTCTTTTTACTTTTTATGGATGCAACTATTGAATAAAAACTTGCAACTACAGGCGGGATGAGCCAGTATGGAAAGATGGCTACAATGCCTTCTCCTGTAACCATTGTAACATTATAGGCAAAATAGGCAACTATTATCATGCCCAATATACTTCTTCCAGCAACCTTTCTTGAGAAGATGAGATATATGCTTATTATAATGGGAATCAATGCTCCCCCAACATTTATTGCGATAATCCATTTATTATATTCTAACAAAGGTAAATCGATTTTCCCAAAAATTATGCAGCTGAAGACAATCAGGCTTGCTTCCCATTTTTTAAATCCTACCTCCTCAAATGCAGATAATAGTATTATGTAGAGGAGGTAAAAAAGGAGGGCAAATATTAGCAATGTCAGCAGGGAAAACATAACCTTAATAATTTTCAAATATTTTAATCAATTCCTTTAAATCTCTTTTTTCCACAATAAAATCGACTTGATTTGCCAGTTCATCTCTTGCATTGAATCCGATTCTCAGTCCAGCCATTTTGAACATGCATATGTCATATTTTGTATCTCCTATCACTATTACTTCTTTTTTTTCAACCCCAATTTTCTCCATCAAACTTTTCAGCACTATATCTTTTCTTTTTATTGGAACTCTCAAAATCCCTTTCCATGGAATATCATCCCTAAACTCAATGCCATTTGCAAAAACATAATCTATACCAAATTTTGCTATTCTTTTTGCCAGCAAGTCAATTCCTCCTGAAATAATGGCTGTTTTGCCTTTTCTGCTGCAATATTTTATGCATTCTTCTGTTCCGGGAGTAAGAGGAATCTCTTCTAAGACTTTAACTATGTCTTGCTTTTTTATGCCATTTTCTCTCCATCTTTTAATATCCTCATTCAAAAACTCCTCATCGCTTATTTTTCCTTCCAAATAAAGATCAACCAAGTCAGAGTTATCAATTCCAAATTTTTTATGAATAACCTTCCATGAACTCCTTTCCTCAATGAATATGCCGTCCATGTCAAATACTGTTAGCATTAAATTGCATATAGTTTTTAAATTTAAATTATATACATAGTTAAGATGAGTTTGATACCGAAAATAGGCATAACCGGTTTGCCTAGAGTTGGGAAGACAGAGGGTCTTATTAGAGTAATAAGGAGGCTTGAAGGGAGATATACTTTTGGAGGAATGGTTACTAAAGGAATAGAGGAAAATGGCATAAGGGTTGGTTTTAAAATTGTTGATTGGATGACAAAAGAAGAAAGGCTTTTTGCTCATGTGAATTTAGATACACCTTACAGGGTTGGAAAATATAAGATAGATTTGAAAGTTCTGGATGAATTTGGCATACCTGCAATAAGAAGGGCAATGGAAAGCAAGGAAATTGATATAGTAATTATAGATGAAGTGGGAAAAATGGAGCTGGAGAGTAAAAAATTCAGAGAAGTTGTGAAAGAAGCGCTGGAATGCGATAAGCCTGTCTTATTAACTTTGCACAAAAAGTCTCGCGACTCCTTGCTGCAGGACATAAGAAATATGAATAACGTCAGAATACTGGAAATAACCCCTGTGAACAGAAATGTACTTCCATATAAAATAGAAAAGTTATTGAAGGAAGAATGGCAGCAATAGTGAAAGAAGGAAAAGTCGAAATTTTTTTGGAAAAACTCCATCATTATAAAGGGCCTGGAAAAAAACAGGCAGGATTTTACAATCCAGCATTGGAAATCGACAGAGACTTAAATGTGGCATTCTGCGAGTATGTGGCAGCGGAAGGAGCAAAAAGATTTCTTGATGGATTGGCGGCGAGTGGCATAAGAGGAATAAGAATTGCGAAGGAAGTTGAAAGAGATATAGAAGTGGATATAAATGATTACAATTCAAAATCATATGAAATTATAAAGAAAAACATCGAGATGAATAAAGTGAAGGCGAATGCTTTGAATGAAAACTTGTGCATTCTTTTGCAGAAGAGGAGATACGACTACATTGATATCGACCCTTACGGCTCTCCCATTCCATTTATTTCGTGCATGTTCAGAGCATTAAAGAAAAAAACATTTGTTGCAATAACAGCAACTGACACAGCAACTCTATGTGGAATATACAGGAAAGCGTGCACAAGAAAATATCACTCCATCCCATTGAGAGGACAAGCATCGAAGGAAGCAGGAATAAGAATTTTGATTGGTTATATAGCAAGGCAGGCAGCAAGTTTTGACTATGGTTTCAGGCCAATTATATGTTATGCCCATGGCCATTTCTTCAGAGTGTATGGAGTGATGGAGAAAGGAGCAAGAAAAGCAGATGAAAGTATGAAAAGTATAGGATGGATTTACTGGAAAGACGGATGGAAAATAAGTGGTTTTGAGGAAATGAATGAAAGGCCTATAGCTGGGCCTCTGTGGACAGGAAAAATATATGATTATAATATAATTGAAGAAATAGAAGAAATTATAAGGAAAAAGGAACTGAGGAAGAAAGAATTGTTGCTGAAGCTGATAAATTTCTTCAAAGAGGAAGCAGAATTACCACCTTTGTACTATGAAAGTGCTTTTATTGCAAAGGAATTAAAAGTTGTGCAGCCAAAAATGGCGAAGATTATTGAAAGATTGGAAAAAAAGGGTTATAAAGCCGGGAGAACCCATTTTATGTTAAATGCATTTAAAACCGATGCACCTTATATTATAATAAAGGAAATATTCAGATGAAATGCGAAATATGTGGGAAGGAAAACGCTGCAGAGGCATTGAAGGTATGTAGAAAATGTATCCTGGAAGGGAAGGGAGACGAGTATATTCAGAGAGCTCATAAGATATTACCAAACAAAGGAAAAGCATGCCATATATGCGGCAATGAATGCAGGATGGAGGAGAAGCAAAAAGGTTTTTGCAGGCTGAGAGAAAATAATGAAGGGAAAATTTTGAGCTATTCTGACAAAAGAATAGCTGTAGGGCAGTATTATTATGACGCTCTCCCGACAAATTGTGTGGCTTCATGGGTATGTGGGCTTGAAAAAGGGTACAATCTTGCCGTTTTTTATGGAGCATGCAATTTTGACTGTCTTTTCTGTCAGAACTGGATTCATCACGAAATGGCTGAAAAAAGGCAGCCAGTTATGACAGCAGATGAAGTTATAAAAGCTGCTGAAAATGCAGAATGTGTATGCTTTTTTGGAGGAGATCCAAGCTGTCAGATTCTGCATGCATTGAATGTTGCCGAGCATGTAGATGTCATTGTATGCTGGGAAACAAACGGAAATTTTGCCAAAAGGTATTTGCCGGAGATAATCAAGCATACAGATGGTATAATAAAGTTTGATCTGAAGACATGGAATGAAAAGCTTTCCTATGCTTTATGCGGCGTATCAAACAAAAATTCATATGAAAATTTTGAGTATCTGGCAAAGCATTGCAAAATGGCAGCGAGCACCTTACTTGTGCCATATTATGTAACTGCCGAAGAAGTGCATGAAATAGCCTCTTTTATTGCTTCTATTGATGACAATATTCCATACACTTTGCTTGCCTTCTATCCATGTTATAAAATGAATGATTTGCCATATACAAGCAAAAAACAGGCAATGGAATGCTATGATGCAGCAAAAAAAGCGGGATTAAAAAAGGTGAGAATAGGAAATATTCATTTGTTGAGATAAAGTGATAAAATGAAAACATAAAAAGCAATTTTTCTCGTCGTGAATAATAATATGTGATAGCTCCTTTCTTTAAATATAAATACAAGCGTTATTCTTATATACTCAAAGCATATTTGCCTGTTAGCATGGGTAGAGGAATGTATGCAGCCCGGAAGTTGAAGCGAGACAGACAAAAATATAGATGGCACGATAGATATTACAAGCGCAGAATGCTAGGATTGAAAAGAAAAACAGATCCATTGGAAGGCGCGCCGCAGGCGAGAGGAATAGTGCTTGAAAAAGTAGGTATAGAAGCAAGGCAGCCCAACTCTGCTATAAGAAAGTGTGTTAAAGTTCAACTCATTAAGAATGGCAAGATTGTCACAGCATTTGCTCCAGGAGATAAAGCCATCACTTTCATTGATGAGCACGATGAAGTGCTGATAGAAGGTATAGGAGGAAGAATGGGAAGATCAAAGGGAGATATTCCTGGAGTCAGATACAAGGTTGTTAAGGTCAATAATGTGTCGTTAAGCGAATTGGTAAAAGGAAAGGTAGAAAAACCAGTGAGATAAAATGGCTGAGTTGCTATTTGGTAAATATGAGGTGGAGAATATAGTCATAAGGGATAAAGGCCTAGCGCAGTACATGAATCTGGACACTAAAAAGCTTCATACTCACGGAAGACACGCAAACAAGAGATTCAAGAAGGCAAATCTATCCTTGATAGAAAGATTGGCTAACAATATGATGAGGACAGAAAAATATACTGGGAAAAAATCCAAGGCACTCAGAGTCATCAAAGAGGCTTTTGAGGTAATTGAAAAAAGAACAAAAGAAAATCCATTGCAGGTTTTGATAAGGGCTATAGAAAATGCAGCTCCCAGAGAAGAAACAACCAGGCTTTTCTTATCCGGTATTTATGTTCCACAGGCTGTAGATAGTGCTCCTTTAAGAAGACTTGATATTGCTCTTCGAAATATTTGTAAGGGAGCAGTTTCAAAAACTTTTAAAAATAAGAAGAGTATCGCTGAATGCTTGGCTGAAGAAATTATTCATGCTGCAAATGATGATGCAGCAAGTTATGCAGTCAGTAAAAAGCTCGAGATTGAGAGAATAGCACAAAGCGCAAGGTGAGGAAATGGGAAGGAAAGAAGAAAATATTAGGAAAGCTAAAGAATTGAGGTATAAGCCAGAAAGGATAAGAAATATAGGTGTTGTTGCTCACATAGACCACGGAAAGACAACCTTTTCTGACAATCTGCTTGCTGGAGCAGGCATGATTTCTGAGGAGCTTGCCGGACAGCAACTGGTTTTGGACTATGATGAACAGGAGCAGGCAAGAGGAATTACAATTAATGCTGCAGCAGCTTCCATGGTTCATGAATATGAGGGGGAAGAGTATTTAATTAATCTGATTGACACCCCTGGTCACGTTGATTTTGGAGGGGATGTAACCCGTGCCATGAGAGCAGTTGATGGAGCTATCGTTGTTGTGTGTGCCGTCGAGGGTGTAATGCCACAGACAGAAACAGTTCTTCGCCAGGCATTGAGGGAGAGGGTAAAGCCCGTGTTGTTAATAAATAAGGTCGATCGCCTCATTAATGAGTTAAAGCTGGATTTTCAGCAGATGCAGGAAAGATTTATCAAAATTATAACAGAAGTGAATAAATTAATCAAGAAGATGGCACCTGAAGAGTTTAAGGATAAGTGGCTTGTCAAGCCAGAGGATGGCTCAGTTGCTTTTGGTAGTGCATTGCATAACTGGGCAATTTCTGTGCCCTATATGAAGAAGACAGGCATCACTTTCAAGGACATATATGAATACTGTAAGAATGAGGATCAGAAAACGCTGGCAAAGAAGGCACCAATTCATGAAGTTACTTTAAATATGGTTATCAAGCATCTCCCAAATCCAAAAGAAGCGCAGAGATATAGAATACCGAATATATGGCATGGTGATTTGAATAGCCCAATAGGAAAGGCAATGATAGAATGTGATCCAAAAGGACCATTATCCTTGATGGTGACAAAGATACTGATAGATCCACATGCAGGAGAAATAACATTCGGCAGAGTATTTTCAGGAACATTGAGGGAAGGGCAAGAAGTTTATATTATTGGTATGCCAAAGCCATACAGAATACAGCAGGTTGCTGTTATGGTAGGAGACGATAGAATACAGGTGGAGGACATTCCAGCCGGCAACATAGCGGCAATATCTGGTTTGAAAGATGCTTATGCTGGCTCAACTGTAACAAGTGATCCAAACATGGAACCATTTGAGAGCATACGCCACATTTCTGAGCCAGTTGTTACTGTAAGGGTGGAGGCAAAAAGACCTGCAGATTTGCCAAAGCTGGTTAAGGTGCTTAGAGACATATCAAAGGCAGATCCTTCCATCCAAGTCGAGATTAATCAGGAGACTGGAGAATATTTAATGTCAGGTATGGGAGAACTTCATTTAGAAGTGACAGAATATAGAATCAAAAATGAACACAAACTAGATATAATAACTTCAGAGCCAACAGTTATATATAGAGAGACGGTGAGAAAAACTTCTCCAGTTTTTGAAGGCAAATCACCAAACAAGCATAATTATTTGTATGTTGTTGTTGAACCGTTAGAGGAAAGCGTTGTAAAGGCTCTGCAGGAAGGAGAAATACCAGATAATGTCAAAAAATACAGAAAAGAAGTTGCAAAGAAGCTCGAAGAACTTGGAATGAGCAAGGAAGAAGCGAAGGGTGTATTTGGTGTAAAGGGCGCCAATTTAATAACTGATGTAACAAAAGGAATACAGCATTTGCATGAGGCAAAAGAACTGCTTAAGCAAGCATTCGAGGAGGTATGCAACGCCGGGCCAAAGGCAGCAGAGCCATTGCAGGGTGTGAAAGTAAAGCTTGTTGATGCTAAATTGCACGAAGATGCCATACATAGAGGCCCAGCCCAGCTTATACCAGCAATGAGAAATGCAATATATGGGGCAATGATGCTTGCAGATCCCATTCTGCTTGAACCAATGCAGAAGGTTTTCATTTCCGTGCCGCATGAGTTAATGGGAAATGTTACAAGAGAAATAACACAGAGAAGAGGAACAATCCTTGATATAAAACAGGAAGGAGATATGAGCATCATACTGGCTAAAGCTCCTGTGGCAGAGATGTTTGGCTTCGCTTCTGCTATTCGATCCGCAACAGGAGGAAGAGTGTTGTGGAGTACAGAGAATATGGGATTTGAGCCATTACCAGATTTCCTACAGGATGAAGTAACAAGAAAGGTGAGGGAGAGGAAAGGCTTAAAGCCGGAACCATATCCTGCTGAACATTACGCAGGATAGCTTTTCCTTCTCTTCTTCTCTCCAATTTTTGCATATTTGTACAAATAAAAAAAGAAGGGAGAAATTAATGGAAAATCCGCGATAAGTGGAGATACTGTCTTAAAAAAGAAAAGCGCTCCAAGAGTTTCTCTAAGAAATGAACGATTAAATGGTTGTATATTGGCCTGTTTTTTGGCATTGTTATCGGCAATGGGTCACTCCATTCACTTTTCATGCCGTATTCATCAATCGCTTTAACCCTGATTTGGTAATTTCCTTCTTTTCTCCAACTATAAAATGCTTCACAGGTTTCTCCTGACGCATATGGGCCGAGCCATCCTGAAAAGTTTCCATCTCCCCAGTCAAAAAGATAGTAAATATGATCTCCATCTAGATCTGTTGTTGAGGTTGTATATGTATAATTTTTCCATATTTTTCCGCTTGTTGGTCCCTCTGGTCTATTTGGTTTTTCTGGGGAATGAATATCTGCTTTTACAACGATGGTTATATTGGTTGTGCCTTCAGTATTCCCTATATTGTCTTTGCTGTAAAATTCTAAGTAATAGATTCCTTCTTCCGGAAGGTTAAATGGCCCCTCAATCTTCGTCCAATCATCCCACTTCCCATTGTGCCAAATTCTGCAATTTGTTGATTTTATACCTGAAAAACATTTTCTTACTCCTTTCTTAGGCTTGGGGCAAAGTTTTACCTTAAATTCTGAAAATATTACTCTTGTTCCATTAACATGTATTGGCTGACTGTCTTCTACAGAAAAAGTGTATATTTTTTCATTATCTTCTGTTTCATTCAAATATTTGTGCGAATCTCCTTTATCCATTAGATCCTTACAAGAGAGCATTTCTTCTTTAATTACCTCTTTCTTTTTACCGTCGGGTGTGGTTACTTCAAACGTTGCTTTTATCTTAATTTTCTTGGTACCCTTAAAAGATTTAATAAGAGGTTCGCCACCTGGCATTAATGTTTTTGTCATTACAAGCACAAATTCTCCTTTTTTATCGGACCATCGATATAGCTTTATACGCACTTTATCTTCGTTTTTATCTTTCTTTTGGGTAACAGGATTATATAACACTATCCTTTTTATTTTACAGCAATCATCAACTCCTTTTACGTCAAAAACGGTATCTGGCGAAACAATCCAATGTTCTCCTAATTCAGTGGTGTTTTCTATGTAACTTGGTTCACTTATACTAATAGTAGTCACAGGAGCATAATTATCTACGCTGTGCGTCTGATTGTGCACTTCTTCTTCATTCCCTGCATTATCAACTGCATAATACTCTAAATAATGGAAATATTCTCCTGGTAAGGTGAACGGCCGAGTATACTCCATCCAGTCTGTCCAAGTTCCATTATTCCATATTCTGTAATAAATCGCTTTTACACCGCTCCCTCCCTCATTGTCTTCTGCTATTAGAGTGAAAGGTGTCTCAGATGCCACATAGAACCCTTCATCATACTGTGGATCTCCAACGATTTTTGTTGTGGTGGGTGGAACAGTATCTTCCGTCACATAAGTTACATTTATTTCATCATATCCTACATTGCTTGCATTATCACTTGCTTCCACTCTTATTTTATTCCATCCTTCATGCAATGTTATAGGAATCTCAAAAGGATATTCTGTTGTTGGTTCTTCCAAAGGCCAACTGCTTCCAGTGGCTCCCCCTTCCCATTCATGTGTATAGCCAAATTGGGTTATACCTACATTATCTCTTGCCACTCCTCTGAGCATAATATCTGGATTTGACAATACTGCTCCATCCTCAGGCTCTTCTATTGTCACCTGTGGAGGTTCTGTATCTGGAGGATTGTATGTAACATTTACCGAATCCTCGCCAATTGCACCATATATATTCTTGAATCTAACAATAACTAAATTCCATCCCGGATGCAGCCCATATATATCTATCCTGAACTCAACATATTCTGCAGTCTCAAAATATGAGGAATTGCTGTACGAACCGCCCTGCCAGCGCCACTCCCACTCCCAGTAATTCATTCCATTTTCATCACTAGCATATCCTAAAACAACTAAATGAGGGTCTGTAACAACTGCACCATCCTCTGGTTGAGTTATGACGACTATTGGCTGTAAAGTTGCTATAGGGTATTCACTGCTTTTATAAGTAATTGAAGCAACAACTTTTTCATTTTTTATTTTTCCTTTTCCTGCTTCATTACCTATGGTAAAAATACTACTGACAAATAAGAAGATTATCAACATAGCCAATAATCTCCTTCTCATCTCGCCTCCTCTATTTCAACCCCGCGAGGTGGGTTTTTTAAATCTCGCCTCGCCCGTTTTAATAGGAAAAGCTACCGTGTTGCGTGGTAGCTTTTCGCACTTGTCAAAATTAAAAAAATTTGGATTTATAAAATTTGTGAGCTAACTCGAGTAGCGTGATACTCTGGATATATTTCATTTCCTTCAAAGAAATTGCATTAAAAGAAAAAATATGGTTGGTACAGGTATCTATTCAAACAGTAAATAGTGACTCATCTTTTCCATTCATCTCTTGATGAAATATCATATGAAGTAATTTTGGGATATCATATCTTTAACAGATGGATAAATAATTAATACCTCATTGCATTTAACCTCATGGAAAGACGGGGTTATCTGGCTTTCGTTGTTATTGTCCTCATTATTTTTGCATCAATTGTCTTTTATAATGAAAGCAGAAAAGAAGGCAGTAGAGCAGAGGCAAAGAAAATCATCATAGACGATTTTGATCCAACAACAGATATTGAAGTAATTTTCAGAATAGATAGAATAAGGAAAATTGATTTTGAGCATAACGAGGCTCCAATGCTAGCAATGGAAATAAACATTGATGGAAATGCATATGAAGTAGGA
>JAPDJQ010000010.1 GCA_029259015.1 Thermoplasmatota archaeon
TGATCCAACAACAGATATTGAAGTAATTTTCAGAATAGATAGAATAAGGAAAATTGATTTTGAGCATAACGAGGCTCCAATGCTAGCAATGGAAATAAACATTGATGGAAATGCATATGAAGTAGGACACTGGAAAGGAATAGATGTTTATCCGAGATGGAGACACATACAGAATGTTGATGATGGAAAGGAAAATGTGAGTATAGAAATAAAATTGTATGAAATAGTTAATGAAGAAAAAATATTGTGTGATATAAGCCCCAAACAGGGAGATTATACAGGAAAGGTATTGAAACTCACATATTCTTTAAAAAATGGTGAATGGCATGGAGACGATTTTCTGGGAGATGCCAGTGGATATGGACATGTAAGCGGAACAGAAGATGGAAAATATGATGAAAATGACTATGAAATATGGTTCGATATCTATCAAACAGATGCTGATGGAGACAGGCTTACATGGTATGAAGAAGTTTTTGTATATGGTACAGATCCAAATGCAAGTGATTACGGCAAAGATTATGACAATGATGGTGTGCCAATAGAATGGGAGGATAAATATGGATATGATCCATTTGTATATGAAAACCATAGTAGCTTAGACCCTGATAAAGATGGCATTCAAAATGTTGAGGAATATATGTTGTCAGAATGGCATTCTGATCCTTTTAGGCAGGATATTTTTGTTGAAGTAGATTTCATGCAGAACAGATTTTTTGGGCATACAACATTTCCAGAATATTCCAAGGAAAAAGTTATTTCGGCATTTTCAAAGCATAACATAATGCTGCATATAGATGATGGTTTGATGGGAGGGGGAGGAGAAATTTTACCATATGAAAAGTTTTATACACCAGAGAAGCTATCATTGTATTATAAGAAATATTTTCTTCATGATGGAGCAAATGAATGGAGAAAAGGAATTTTCAGATACTGTGTTTTTGTGCATTATACCATTCCTTCAAAGAAAAATGTTGCAGGCTATTCTTACTGGCCAACTAATGAAGATATTTTTAATTGCTTTGTGATTGGAACGAGAGTAATAAAAAATTACCGTTTTACTCCGTTAGCAAGAGAAACTGCAATGGCAAGCCTTTTCATGCATGAATTGGGCCACACCTTGGGAATATTCTGGCACACCTATAATGGATGCGATAACATGACCACCACTCGCCCATGGTATGATGGATGGGAGAAATATGAAAATTACAAGAGTTGCATGAATTATCGTTATGCCTGGAGTTTAATTGATTATTCAGATGGAAGTCATGGCAAAGGAGATTTCAATGACTGGGCTGCCATAGATCCAGCTTTCTTTGAAAAACGATTCTTTGCAGAAGAGCCAATAATACTGTGAAAATGAAGCTATCAAATAATATTATTGCTAGGATAGAAGAAAAATATGCAAAATACTGGTGGAGCGAGGAAGATGAAAAAGAATATAAGGAAATTTCAAGAGATCCATTCAAGCTGCTCATTTTTACCATTTTATCTCAAAATACTTCCGGTGTTAATACGAGGAGAGCATATAGAGGACTGAGCAAAAAATTCGATATTAATCCATATATTCTGGCTAAAGCAAATGAAGAAGAAATTGCCAACGCCATAAAATCTGGAGGACTATACAGAATAAAGGCGAGAAGAATAAAAGAGATAAGCGAGCATATAATCAAAAAACATGGTGGAGATTTAAAGCAAATAACCAATAAAGATAAGAAAGAGATTAAAAAGGAATTGAGGAAGTTGCCAGGAGTGGGAAATAAAACAGCAGATGTTATCATTTCTTCCATATATGGGCAGAGAGAATCCTTTGTTATAGACACTCACATGAAAAGAATAGCAGCGAGGCTTGGCATAGCAGATAAAAAAGCAAGTTATGAGGAAATACAGAATGCTTTAAAGAATATTTTTCCATGGGATGAAATTCCAAAGGAAAAGCAGGATAGAATCGCAAATCTTTTCTGGCTGCTTGCAAAATATACATGCAGGGCGATAAATCCAAAATGCAATGAATGCCTCCTAAAAGAAATATGTAAATTTTACAGAGAATCTGAATAGTTGTGAAAAGAAAATTTGTTGAATAATGATGCACACATCCATTATTTTTCTCCTATTCATTGAAATTAATTTGGAATATCACATTCTGAATAATTTAGAAAAAGTATTATATAGCAACTCTATTCTAAATTTACCAACGGGAGGGGAAATAAATGGATGTTGATATGGAAATAGATGAGGTCTCTCGCATAATAAGAGACTTCTTGCATGTAAATGTTGCAGTTTGTAAAGATTGCCGGGAAGCATTAGATTGATTTTGCGTAGGCAAATAAGCCCCCGGCTCGATAAATGGCAGCTTGGACTGGGCTCATTGGTTTTGCCTTGGCAATGGTTTTTCCGTCTTTCTTTATGTCTCCCCTTTCCAAATCAATTTCTATAACATCTCCATTTTTCAATCCTGCTTTGTCTATGTCCTTGCATTCCACTATTGCCAAGCCAGAATTAATTGCATTTCTTTTGTAAATCGCTCCAAAAGATTTTGCCACTATTGCCTTTATGCCTAAAGCTATAAAACAATCGACAGCATGCTGTCTGGAGGAGCCACATCCAAAATTTTCTCCCGCAATTATAATATCTCCTTCTTTAGCCTTTTCAGGAAAATCCTGCCATCCTTCCAGATTGCTGAAAGCATATTTTGCCATTTCATTCTTATCAGTTATATGCAAATACTTGTTATGATAAATCATATCCGTATCTATATCATCTATCAATTTTCCATCTTTTTCAATCACCCACACCCTTCCTTCTATCCTCATTCTTCCACCTCCGTTATGTAGCCAGCCAAAGCACTGGCAGCAGCTGTCTCTGGAGAAGCAAGATATGTATCTCCCTCCCCCTGCTTCCCTTTAAAATTCCTGTTGCTCGTGGAAATTTGTACTTCCCCTCTGCCAGTCATTCCAATCTGGCCAGATGCACAGCCCCCGCAGGCGGCATGACTTATAATTGCTCCTGCATCAAATAGCCCTTTCATTATTCCTTTATCCAGCATATACTGCCATACTTGGCGTGTAGCTGGAACAATTTTCAACATAACGTTTTCTGCAATTTTTTTGCCTTTGAGAATATTATATGCTGCTTCTATGTCTTCTTCTCTTCCGTTGGTGCAGGAGCCAATGAATACGCTATCTACACTTATGCTTGGCAAATCTGCAACTCTTTTGACATTTGCTGGATTACCTGGCAGTGCTATTAATGGTTCAAGATTGCTAACATCAATGTCAATTTCTTCTTCATAATTTGCGTCCTTATCAGCATATACCGGCTGCATGTCTTTATTTGCTCTTCTTTTGCAGAATTCAATCACTTCTTCATTTGGAGGAATGAAACCAATTATGCCTCCCATTTCTGTAACCATTGAAGCGAGAGTTATTCTTCCTGCTAAACTAAGCTTATCAACAATTTCTCCATAAAACTCTATTGCTTTGCCCAAAACTTTGCCTTTCAATTCTTTAACACACAGTAAAGCCAAATCTTTTGCAGTCCATCTCGAATCAGGCATTCCAATAAAGTTAACCTTTACCGTAGGCGGAACTTCAAACCATGTTTTTCCCGTTTTAAAAACAAAGGCAATGTCAACATCTCCCATTCCCTGGCCGAAGGCTCCTATTGAGCCAAGAATGTTGAAATGGCTGTCTGTTCCAACTGCTGTTATACCTGGATAAGCCAGGCCTTCTTCTATGACAACATGGCTTCCTATGCCACGATTAACATCAAAAACTTTTATGCCATTTTTTCTTGCAAATTCTCTGCATATTTGCTGATTATTTGCATAGCCAATTGTGTTTGCGGGAGCATTGCAGTCAAATGTAAAGAATGTTTTTGAAGGGTCATCGATGTAATCACCATCATAATTTTCAAGCAAATTTTTTACTACCTGTGCTCCTGCAAAATCGCGAGCAGTTCTCAAATCAACATCGAGCCATATTGTACTGCCCACTTCTACCCTATCTTCTGAATGCTTCCGAAATATTTTTTCTATTATAGTTGGCATGATTGAAAATATCTTTTGGGTATAAATGTATTACACTGGCAAATACAGTGGCTAAAGACCAAATAACTTCTCTCCTTCTCCCTCCTCTATCAGTGGCTTATAAGAGGAAATCCTATCTATTGCTTCTTCTATATCTTCTATTTTTGTTATGAGATAGTAGGCAACTTTTGTCTCATCCCCTTCTCTGTAAGTGAGCTTAACTATATATCCTCTTTTGCTCGAGTATATTATTTCTCTCTTCACTTTCTCTTCTTCCTTTTCTTCCTTTTCTTCTTTTTTGGCTTTTCTTTTGAGTCCTTCGTCTATCACTTTCTCAATTTCTTCTATACTTTCCTTTGCCCTTTTTTCCCAGTTTTTTTCCTTGAGAAATTCCTCATATCCCTCAAAATATTCTTTTTCCATCTCCTTCTTTTTCTCGGGTTTCATTGAAAATTCAGGCAGAATGAATTCCTTGGCCATGAAAAATTATGGTGCAAATATTTAAAAATTTATGCATTGACGCCTAAAAATCTGCCAATTTTATAAAATGCATGGAAAAAATACCGAAAAATTTCGAAAAATTTTTATTCATGACATACCCCTCCTTGCATTTATAAAAGTGTAGCAGGATTATATGCCATGAATGAAATACTTGACTCTTTCATGAAATATTTATTCCCAAATAAAAACATTGATTTATCCTCTCCATGGAACGAAAACAGAATGAAACAACTCATATTTCTGTATTTTATTGCTCTTCTCTTCTTTTCATTATTTATTTTGTAGGAATCTACTGCATAGCTCTATTCAATTTCCTTTATGAGCCATTTTGCAGTCATTCTTATTGCTTCTTTGCTGCCATATTTTGGCTTCCATCCTAGGCTTTTCAGTTTGCTTATATCAAGACGCATGAATTTTACATCCCCTTTCCATCCTCTGCCGTCTATTCCTCCTGTAAATCTATATTCTGGCTTTAGGCCCATTTCTTGGCTTACAATATCAGCTATTTCTTTTACTTCCACCCAGTCTTCAGAACCAATATTGAAAATCTCAACCCTTTCCTTTGCTTTTTCAATGCCAAATATCATGGCATCAATGCAATCATCTATGTAAAGATATGATTTCCTTTGTGTGCCATCTCCTAAAATTTCAAGTTCATCTGGGTTTGCTCTCAATTTTTTTATAAAGTCATATATTACGCCGTGAGTGCTACGAGGCCCTACAACATTTGCAAATCTATAGATAACAGCTTCCATATCAAAAGTGTGGCAGTAAGAGCATATCAAAGCTTCTGCTGCCAGTTTGGACGCACCATATAATGAAATTGGAATTAGAGGCCCATAATCTTCAGGCGTAGGAATGACTGTAGCATCACCATAAACAGTGGATGAGGAGGTGAAGGCAATTTTTACTATGCCTTTCTCTCTCATTTCCTCAAGTAGATTGTAAGTGGCAATAATGTTATTATCAAAATGAAGCTTTGGATTGACAGCGCCAACTCTTACATCAGGATTTGCTGCCAGATGAAAAACAATATCGCAATTATCCAATGCCTTTTTTATATCCTGCCTGTTGAGTAAATCTCCTTCTATTAATTCAATTTTGCTCAGATTTTTTTCAATAAATTCTCTTCTTCCAGATGAAAAATTATCAATGCATGCAACTTCATATCCTTTTGCAAGTAAAGCATCTATAAGATGGCTGCCTATAAAACCGGCTCCTCCAGTAACCAAAGCTTTCATGAAAAGGAATGCATAAATAATATAAAATTATAGCCATCAAAAATGGAAAATGGAAAGCATTTTTTATGAAAAATGTGTTCATTATCTCTTAATTTTCTCAAGAATGGAAAATACTGCTACGAAACACATTCATAAAGAAGAGTAATTCAAACACAACCTTTCCTTTCCCTTTTTATCAGAAAATTGCCTTCAGGAAATTCAAAAAGCCGAGCCACCACAGAATCCATAAGGTGGTGGTAATCGTTGAGCCAGCAAAAACGATCATAACAGTTTTTTTAGCTCTTACACCAAGCAATCTTGCCACAATAGTTGTGCTTATTCCCCCTGTGCCCTGGAAAGGAATAATCATGAAGAGCAGCAAGCTTACAGTGAGCAACTTTTTCTTTTTGAATTTCTCTGCCCTCCTCTGAAGCCATTTGTAGCCCCTATCCAGAAAAGGAACATGGAAAATAATTAGCTCGGCAAACCACCAGTTGTATGCCAGTATTGCAGAGCTTATTACATCCATTATGACAATTGTGCTTCCAACAACCCAAGCTGGCAACGGAGGACCAATGCTATTTTCAGTTAACATCAAAGGAATGATGGATTCCTTTCCTGCAGGTGGAATGAAATATGCTAGGGTTAAAGCACCATATTTTGCAGCTGCTTCCGGTGGCAAATAATCAAAAACAAAAGCAAAATAAAATGCCACTGTGAGGAAAGGGGTAATAAATATTAGGAATTTGTAGAGGTAGCCAAGATTATGTCTTATCTTATAGATTTGTTCGTAGGCATCATTTATTATTTTTTGAATTTTCATTTTCCTCCCTTCTCATTTCCTCATATGCCTTATCAATTATATTTTTCAATGTTTGATAGACTTCTTCAAGAGTAACATCCTTTCCAGTGACACGTGCAAGCAAACTTGCTAGCCTGCTCGCTGTTCTGGCAAAAATCAGCCAGAAAGCAAAAAGCATTCCGTATGCAAATGCAAGCAATGCTGTTAGCAACAGCAGTAGATAATTCATCTTATTCCCAGAAGATATAGGATAGAGATAAATAAACATTTCTTAATGTTTCAGTGTAATTAAATAGATACAATGCTGAGCAATATTTTGCTTCTGATTATGACGAAGGAGCATTGTTAAAAATGACTACATTATATCTTATTCTCAATATGTTAAGTAGCCAATGACAGCAATTCATTCACTTTTTTGGCAACTCATTTTATACTAAATTTTAATAGTGAAACAATATTTCTCATTATGCTCAAAGTTTACAATACACTGACAAGAAAAAAAGAGCCATTTGTGACTATGGAAGAGGGCATTGTTAAAATGTATGTTTGCGGCATGACTACTTACAGTGACGCTCATATTGGGCACGCTCGCACATATGTTGCTTTTGATATCATGAGGAGGTATCTGGAGTATAAGGGTTATGAAGTTCTCTATGTGCAGAATATAACAGATATAGATGATAAGATAATAAAGGCGGCAAATGCCGCCAAAATGGATGCTTTGGAATATTCTGCCATGTATGCCAAAAAATGCCTGGAAGATATGGAAAACTTGGGCATAAAGGCAGCAAATATTTATCCAAAAGCCAGTGAGCACATAAATGATATGATAGAATTAACCAAAAAACTCATTGACAGGGGATATGCCTATGTTGCCGATGGCGACGTATATTTCAGCGTTGAAAAATTTGAGGACTATGGCAAACTATCGAAGCAGGATATGAAACAGATAAAGGCCGGGGCAAGAATAGAGCCGGGAGAGAAAAAAAGAAAGCCAGAAGACTTTGCTTTATGGAAAGCAGCCAAGCCAGGAGAGCCAAAATGGCAAAGTCCATGGGGTGATGGAAGGCCAGGATGGCACATTGAATGCTCAACCATGAGCACAAAATACCTTGGAATACCCTTTGACATACATGGTGGAGGGCAGGACTTAATATTTCCTCATCATGAGAATGAAATTGCTCAGTCAGAAGCTGCATATGGCAGAAGGTTCGTTAATTACTGGCTGCATTCAGGAATGCTTAAGGTGAGAGGAGAGAAGATGAGCAAATCACTGGGCAACATAATAAACATTAGAGATGCTCTGCAGCAGTGGGATGCTGAAGCGCTGCGCTTTTTCTTCGCTTCATATCATTATCGCAGCCCCGCTGACTATAGCGAGGAGGCATTAAAAAATGCTGAGAATGCAGTTAAAAGGCTGAGAGTGGCAAAGGAAAAGCTGGAGGAGCTGGCAGGCAAAGATGCTAAATTTGATAAGAGAAAGCTTGACGAGAAGGAAAAAGAATATCTTGAAGCAGTGGAAATATTTAAAAGGAAATTTGAGGAGGCAATGGACGATGACTTCAACACGCCGAAAGCCATAGAGGTAATTTTTGATTTTGTCAGGAAAACAAACAAATTTTTGATGGAAAAAGAAAAGCCGGATGAAAAGCTATGCAGATATGCTTTGAATGAATATATCAAAATAGCAAATGTCCTGACACTTTTGCAGGAGGAGAAAAAGAAATTAAATGAAGAGGCAATTAAAAAACTGGCAGAAGAGTATGGTGTAAAGGCAGATAAAGCAGAAGATGCAATAGAAAAGTTGCTGGCAATAAGAAGGAAGGCAAGAGAAGAAAAGAACTACAAACTGGCTGATGAAATAAGGGATAAGCTGAGACAGGCAGGAATAGAAATAGAAGATGTGGGAAAGGAAACGAAATGGAGAGTGGCATAATGGTAAAGCTTCACCATAAAATTCTTCCTTTTATCCTCCTTTTTTCTTTTATCTCCCCTATTTTCGTATCTGCAGAAAATACTGAAATTGTTGTTGGCCCATATTTGCAGAGTGTTGATGAGGAAGGCATAACAATAATGTGGAGAACCAATGTTAAGACGGAGGAAAACACAGTTTTCTGGGGAAAGACAATGGAGCTGGAAAATGAGATTGCTGGAGAAAGCAATGTGGAATGGCATGAAGTGAGGATAGAAGGACTTGAGCCATCAACTCATTACTTCTATAAAGTTAAATCTGATGGAGCAGAGAGCAAGATATATTCCTTTTATATACCCCCCACAGACAACTTCACATTTCTTGTATATGGTGATACAAGAGGAGTATGGGATGGATGGAGAAATGCTTCTATAGTTGCAAAGGCTATCGAAAAGGAAAATGCCAGCATAGTTATTCATGCTGGAGATATTGTCAGGAATGGAGGGAATGAAGAGCAATGGCTGAAATTCTTCCAGGTTTCTCCATGGATGCACAATAAAAGCATGTATCCTGCTGTAGGAAATCATGATTTGCCCATCTATAATTTCGCCCTTTTCTTTTCCCTTCCAGGCAATGAGAGATGGTATTCTTTTGATTATGGCAGCATTCATTTCACATTTCTTGATTCCAATCGCCTGCAAAATCTCTCACAATTTCTATGGCTCATTAAAGACATTAGCACGGAAAGCAAATGGAAAGTGGTGATTTTCCATCATCCACCTTTGATCTCTGGCAATTATTATCCGCCACCCATGATAAAAATATGGATGCTCATCTTTTATCTTGCAGGAGTAGATGTTGTTTTTGCCGGGCATCAACATTATTATCAGCATTTGAAAGCGGGAAATATGCATTGCATAATAACAGGCGGAGGCGGAGCCCCTCCCGAAGATGCTGGAAGGAGCCCATGGAATATTTTTTCTGCATCAGCTTTCCACTATTGCAAAGTTATGGTAACAGAGGAAGAAATGAGAATTGTTTCTATAGATGTTGAGGGCGATGTGCTTGAGGATTTTGTTATATCCTAACCTTTCTTTTTATCAGCCATCCATATAACGCGCTGCGGGAAGGGTATTTCAATGCCTTCTTTCTCTAAAGATACCTTAATTTTCCAGAGCATTTCTGTTTTTACAGAAAACCAGTGGCTGGAAGGAGCCCATATTCTTATTGCTAAATTCACGCTGCTTTCTCCAAGTTCTTCAACAAAAATTTGAGGAGCTGGCTCTTTCAATATTAAAGGATGCTCTTCCAGTAAATTTTTGATTATTTCAATGGCTTTATCTGCATCATCTTTGTATGCTATACCAATTTTGTATTCGAATCTTCTGGCAGCATGGGCAACAAAGTTCTGTATATTGGATGTGAAAACCTTCTCGTTTGGTATCCTCACATATATTCCGTCCCATGTCCTTATTGTTGTTGAAAGAATCCTTATGTCTTTAACTACGCCACTGACATCCCCCAAGCTCACTCCATCTCCAATTTTTATTGGCTTTTCAATGAGCAGGAAAATGCCACTTATTAAGTTTGATACAACAGTCTGGCTTGCAAAGCCAATAACTATGCCCGCTATCCCTCCGGCAACCATTAAGCCAGTTGGCTCAACACCTATATATGGCAATGCAGCAAGAAAGCCAACTGTGATGATGCCATAATAAAAGATTTTTTCAACAGCGTTGAGCGTTGTTTTGGGTACCTTTTCCTTCAGAGTTCTTCTTATATTGATTCTCACAATTTTTGCTATTATAACGGCCACGAAAAGAATGACAAAAAAGAATATTACATCTCCAACTGTTCTTCCTCCCAGCACCTTTATCTGATAATCAATTACATCTTTAATAGCAGCTCCAATGTTCATTTGAATCCCCACTCCATTACAAATTTCTTTTCCAGTCTTTTGATTCCCTTTGCCAGATATATATCAATGGCTCTTTTCATATTCTTGGGCTTTCTTTCATTGAATGATGTTTCACCCATTGTTTTCTTCAATATTTCTAGATATGAATGCATGAATGCATGCTCATTGTAAAATAATTTCATATCAAGTGCCCTGAACACCATCTTTCTTATCTCCACCCATTCAGAATAATTGTTTTTTGCTTCTACTTTCATCACACCTTCATAAAGTCTTTTCACCTCTGGTGCCTCGCTAAAAGCATCGCTTCCCCACCATTTACATATTATTCCGCTTTCAGGAGGCCCATATAAGATATATTTTGGTTTTGTTATTGTGAAAATATCTATTCTTTCAACATCTTTTTTATCTATGAGGAAAACGCCAACTTCAACTGGAAATTTAACATAAAAAACATCTTCAATTCTTGGTTCAATTATAATCGGCTTTTCAAGTTCAATCAGTAAATGTTGTGAAGTTCCTTCGTTTGGCAGGTTAACAGGTTCAACAGGACATATAACTACATTTCCCTCCTCTGCATATATGATTTTTTCTACTTCTTCCTCTCCTGCTTTCCTGTAGTAACTTTTTTTCTTTCCTTTCCCCGTAATTGATATCTCTATGCCCTCTTCTTTAAGTTCGACATTCAAGTCATATTTTCCAAACACTTTGTTATAACAGCATCGCATATAAAAAATTTATAAAAAATTCCATGCTTACATTTATGATGCAAAAAATGCTTTTTAAGGAAAATGAAATAGGAAAGGAGGCGAAAATTGGTATCATTGCAGATAGTCATGATAATATGGATGCAATAAGAAAGGCAGTTGAATTTTTTAATGAGCAGAATGTTGAGCTTGTTATGCATGCTGGCGACATTGTCTCACCCTTCACAGCTGAAGTTTTCAAAAATTTGAATTGCGACATGATCCTGATATACGGAAATAATGATGGTGACAAACTCTATTTGAAAGAAAGATTCAGGAACATAGGCACTTTTTATAACGACCCATATATTGGTGAGATATATGGGAAGAGCATTGCCATGACCCATCATCCAGAAATAGTTGAAGCCCTGGCAGCAAAACACGATGTTGTTATATACGGCCATACACATGAAAAAGAAATAAGGGAAGGAGATGCAATAATCATAAATCCTGGGGAATGCTGCGGCTATCTTACAGACATAAAAAGTGTTGCAATCTTGTATATGGAAAAGCATAAGGCAGAGATTTTCGAACTGTAGCATTCTTTTTAAAGAAAAAAATTATTATCATCATGAATGAATTTTATGAGCAGGAAGTAGAAGAAGTGATGCAGGGTCATGTCTGGGATCTGCCGTTAGTTGGCGAGAAAGATGATATAAGAATGGTTTTGATTGTTTTGACAGCCCGTGGTTATGTATGGGTTGTTGATGATATGGCTAATATGAATATTGTTGGCGTGATAACTGAGCATGATGCTCTTTATTTATTTGAAAAATTCAATGAAGATATGACTGCAGGAGATATTGCAAAGAGAGATTTAATTTATTGCACAAAAGAAGAAAAAATTAAAGATGTTCTGGATAAAGTGAAGAGACATAATGTTCGCCGTTTGCCTGTGGTGGAGAACGGAAAGATAATAGGAGAGATTACACTTCGCCACTTAATAGAAAAATTCTATTCACTTATTCTTTAAATTGTCCATCAGTATGCAGGCAGCATGATATACTTCATTTATTGTATATTCTTTTGGATATTTAGCCATGAATTTATCAACAATTTTTCTCACAGTTGGATTTTTTATTTCCTTTGCTATTTTTTCCAGCCTTCTTTCCAGTATTTCCAGCCTCCTAACTTTAGTTATATGTTCATGAATTTCTTTAATCACAGCAATTATTTCTAAAATGGAAAGGAAAAGGACAAAACCTGATGCAATGAGAATGGTTTTTTCCTGATTTGTCCATGAGTAATAAAAAATTTCTACATCAAACAGTAAAACAATGAAGGGTATAAGTAATGCAATTTTTATCATTCTGCTTGCTGTGAGAATTTCACCAAGTAAATTTCTTGCAAATCTATGTCTCATCAAAAGAGAATAAGATAACCATGTTAAATCTTTTTCTTTCCAATTGCTACAGAAAATTTTCTCTTTTCAGTTTTTCCCATGATGACAAAATAATGTTTCGTAATTCCTCATTGTCTTTTGCATTCAGCCATTTTTTCTCAAAATCCTTGAATTCCGAAATTTGAACTAGCCACATGAGGGAATGGAAATAAAAACTCTGCTGATCAGGTGAGGAGACAATAACAAATAGGGCATGTATTGGTGGAATATCATCAGAAAATATGATTCCTTTTTTACTTCTGACCAAAATGATATCAAATTTATTCCTTCCCTTTATGATTAGCGAGAGAACAGCTATGCCTGGATATACAACTATGTTGGAATCCTTCTCCCTTTTAATAAATGATTTGTATAATTCTTCTTCATCTGCATCTATCTCCTTAGCCAGTTTATGAGCAAGCAGTTTTGTGAATTCATCAGGTGATAACATTTTTTCAAGGTCCAATATGAGGCATTTTTTTATTATTTCTTCGAATCTTTTTTCAGTGATGTCATCTCTTTCTATCAATATCTCTCTCA
The DNA here is from genome assembly GCA_029259015.1 of Thermoplasmatota archaeon. Classification (GTDB taxonomy): domain Archaea; phylum Thermoplasmatota; class E2; order UBA202; family JdFR-43; genus JdFR-43. Next base: position 13,045 of record JAPDJQ010000010.1, read on the forward strand.
ATTCTTCATCTATCAGATAACCAGTTGATTCAATACCAGTAATTCTTTCTATAACATGCAGAAGAGCATACTCTCTCTTTATTTTGGGCCTGGCATAAATGAGATACCAGCTGAATCCAAGGGCAATAAAAATGCCCATTGTGATCAGAGAAATGAAACCCATTTCAAATAAAATGAATCCATATCCAATAATTCCTGCTATATGAATCCATGGATAGAGGGGGCTGCGAAATTTTGGCTGATAGTGCCTTATTTTGCTTTCTCTCATAATAATAACAGATAGCATCACAAACATGAATAGGATAAGTTGCATGGCTGAAGCTGTTTTAACAAGTCCTTCAAGATCAAGAAATAAAATGACGAAAATCATAAAGGCAGAGGTAAAGATTATGGGAAGTCCAGGCGTGCCATATTTTGAAACCTTTGCAAAAAAAACGAGGCAGCAGATCATCTTTACCCATAGCCATTGGATTGCGAGATGCTGCCAGCAGGCCAGCATTGGCTGTGGAAACAAAGGCTAAAATTGCAGCTATCGCCATTATTGCAACGCCTATATTCCCCATAAAAACTCCTGCTCCAAGAGAAATTGGTGTGAGGGAATTTTGCAGCTGAGTCGGCTCTACTAAGCCAACTGTTACAAAAATAACCATGGCGTATAGTAGGGAAACAACAGCCCATGCAAGAAACATTCCCAATGGGAGGGTGCGTCCCGGGTCCTTGCATTCTTCTGCAACGCTGCAAACCTTTGTCAATCCAGCATAGGAAATAAAAACGAAGCCCGCTGTGGCAAAAATAGAGCTTAGGCCAAAAGGTGCAAAGGGGGTGAATCTTGATAGCTCAACGTGAAAAACTCCTGTGATAATATAAAAGGCAAGTAAAGCCAGCAGCCCGACAACCAGAATTATCTGAATTTTTCCAGTATGTTTAACGCCAATAAGATTAACGATGGTAAAAATTATGCAGAATGCAACAGCAACAAGCTTTATCTGTATTTCTGTAAGTCCAGGGTTGAGCAATAAGGCGAAAGCTCCTATTCCCAGCAATGCAAAGGCGCTTTTAAAAGCCAGAGAAAACCACGCAGCAAATCCACCAATTGTCCCCATTGCCGGACCCATGCTTCTGTCTATATAAAAATAAGTTCCTCCTGCTTTTGGCATGGCTGTGGCAAGCTCTGCTTTGGAAAGCATGGCAGGGATAACCAAAAGGCTGGCAACGAAATATGCGACAACCACGGCAGGACCTGTTTTGGCATAAGCTAATCCAGGGAGAATAAATAATCCGGAGCTAATCATTGCCCCTGAAGCTATACAAAATATGTCAAATAGTCCCAGCTCCTTTTTCAGGCTTTCTCCCCTTTCTTTATTTCCTCTCCTCATTATAATTGCAACCCCTAACAATATTTTAAGTTTGGCTGAATGTTAAATTTCCTTTTCTTCGCCTTCAGCAATTGCCACAAAATGTTCCATTCCCTCTCTTGGTCCTTTGGCAAATAAAATATCTCCTTCCTCTATTCTTGTATTTTTAGTTGGGTCATAAATCCACTTATTTCCTCTTTTTATTGCTATTACCCACATTCCCGTTTGGGAAGCAAGCTTAATATCCCCAAGAGTTTTTCCTTTCAAAACAGAATTTTCTCCTACTTTAACCCTAACAAACACCTCCTCAGATTCAAGAACACTTTCCTTTATCACAGGATGCAATTCAACATCTCTCAGCTCAACATCTGCAATGTCACGGGCAGCATCAGCTATGGCTTCAGAACATGCACCAAGCTGTATTATCGCCAGAGCTTCATTTACTTCCAGCTCTCCTCCTTTTACATCCTTTATGGCAAGTTTTTGCAACTCCTCATTAAGCACATCAATGAAATTCTCCAGTTCATATACTTCTCTAGCCAAATCTTTATTGTCATAGATTACTGAGGAATATGCCAGATCAACCATTAATTCAGCCTTTTCCTTCAGCTCCAGCAATAAAGCTTCAGCTTCCTTCTCACTCATTCAAGCACCTCTATCTCTCCTTTCAAAAGCTTATTGAGATGTTTTATGCCTTCCTCTGGCCCAATGCATATTAAAATGTCTCCCTTTCTTAGCCTTACATTTCCTTTTGGTCCATAAATCCATCTATCCTTTCTTCTTATCGCTAATATCCTCACTCCTGTTTCAGAGGAAATTTTCAGCTCGCTTATTGTTTTTCCGCATGCAGCAGAATTTTCATCAACGCTTATTTTCCTTATAGTTTCATCTGATTCTTTTATTAAATGAGGCAGTATAGGATGATCAAGCTTATATGCAAGCAGTTTTACCATGTCGGCGGCAGCATTTGATATTGTATCTGCTGCCTGAGCAATTTGAAGCACTCCAGCCATTTTCTCTGCGTCTTCAGCATTTCTCGCTGCAAGCATAGCCATTATTCTTATTTCGTAGTTGAGCTTGTCCATTCTTACTTCCAGATATCTCACTTCTTCAGCTATCTCTTTGTTATTGAAAAGAATGGCAGAATAGGCTAAGTCTACTATCAACTCGCTGATATTCTTCATTTCTTTCAATAATTCTCTTATGCTCTTTGGCTCATATTCTATTTCTTCAAACTCAGCCTTCTTCCACCGAGGAACTTTCATTTTGCAATCATATAATAGTCAGTGTTTAAATAAGTTGCTAATGTGAACAAAGAGATGCCATAAAATAAAAAATGAAATGGGTGGTTTTGCTGGCTTATTCCTTTTCATGAGCGAAGAGAAAAAATAATGAAAGGGAGGGTGTTGCAGCAAAATCCTTTCATGAGCAAATGAAAGGGAATGTTGTTGTGCTCTTTCTCTTTCATGAGTTAATGAAGGATGATGTTGCAGCATCCATTTTTCATCAGTTCTTGCTCTTATTTCCACTCATGAAGAGAACTTGCAACAAAATCTTTTCATAACCTTTATTTAATCTCCTCCACAATTATTTTTTCTGCCATTCCTCTGCCTATTGTCGTCTCTCTTCCATCAATGGCTATGACTAGGGGCCCACCCAATGGATGCTTTGCCACAATCTCAACAACCTTTCCCTCTCTTATTCCCCTTGCCCTCAAATTCCTCATGAATCCAAAGCCACCTACAATTTTTGTTATTCTTGCCTTTTTGCCTTCCTGCAATGCCGCCAGAGAAATCATCATTGAGAAAGAAAAAAGGCATTAAAAAACTTTCATAAAAAAGGAGGGAGGGGGAGGGGAAATGAAAGGCAAACCAAGCCTGCATGTGCCCACCTCAGGGCGCTTTATATACATGCAGGCCCATCCTGCTTGTATAATAAAGGCAATGAGACTATATAAACCAGGGGAGGGGTTAAAACCATTTATAAAGTTTTCGGCGAAGGTGAAAATATAATGAATGGGGGTGTTGCAGCAGTCGATTCCAAAGAACAGCAAAAGAATGCCCATACTGCCACAAAAACTTCAGAAGTGGATGTCATAGAAGAAATCATAGAATTTGCCGAATGAACAGATGAGGTATAAGTAATGCAAATTTTCAAATGAAGGGATATTCTTCTTTCAGAGCCTTCAAAATTTCTTTTCTGAACTCCAAGTTTATATACACTTTTTCACCGTGTTTCTTTTTTACCGCTATGACAACATTTTCTTTCATCAATTTCTCCAATTCATTTTTAATTTTATCTATCTCATGAGAAGGAAAACCTCGCAAGAGATTGTCTATTACATTTGCCCTTTTCCAAAACACCGATGTCTCCATAGTTTGTATAAGATTCGTTTCTGGAGGGTTGAAAATTGCACAGTGTATAAAGTAAGATCGCTTATAATGGTTTATAAATAATTTTTACAATCATATGAACATGTTTACAGAAATATTTGGGGATAGCGCTGTGGCAAAGATTCTGGATTTCCTAGCAGATCATCCAGATTATGATTATTCGATTTCAGAAATTGCTAGATATTCTGATGTGAGCAGACCAACTGTCTATAAATTAATTCCTTTCCTCATTGAGAAAGGATTGGTAATAAAAACGAGGCAACATGCAGGTTCACAGATGTATAAGTTAAACATAAAAAATAAACTCACCCAAATTGTCTTAAAATTTGATTTTGAATTAGCCACTGCAATAGCTGAAACAGAAGCAGAAGAAAAGAAAAAGATAAAAAAGGCGATATAGCCCATATGTAAATTTTCAAATAAAAGGAAACTTATATATAAATAAGTTCCCTTATTTTTGAATGCTTGGGAAAACTGAATTAAAAATTCTTCGTAACTTCAATGAAGGCGATGCCTTAAAAGATATTGTGGAAAAGGTAAAGATAAGCAAGGGAAAAGTATCTGTTGCCATGAAGAATTTAGAAAGACTGGGATTTATAATTAGAGAAAGACATAACAAAAGAATTTTTTTGAAAATGGGAAATACAAAGCATGCTTCTCTATTCTTTGATTTTCTCAAGGAATATCCGACTTTACCTGTCGAGAAATTGTTAACTCAAAGAAGGATAGCAATGCTTTCTGTAATAGAAAATAAGCCATCCGTTATAGCTAAGATAATTGGAGTTAGTTGCCAGACAGTTTACAATGCCATAAAGGATTTTTTGAGATATGGAATCCTAATTAAAAAGAATGGCTATAAAATAAATCCACGCCATAGAATATTAAAAGCATTCGTTTTTGAGTTTCAGAGTTTTTTGAATAGGATGGAGATGGCAAAAGCGGATGAGGAGGCAATTTTGATATGGGAACAGGGTCCGGAATTTTTAATAAAAACTCATAAGGAGATAAAGGAAAAAAATTACCATTTGACAGCTACATCTATCTTCAAAAATTTTGGTTTACTCTTCATGCCATCATATAACTATTATTTCTATTCCAGAAGAGATATAACAATTTCTGATATAATTATCCATACTGTTTTGATTGAACCAGATAGCAAAACAAATATTGCATATGCCTGTCTTTTATATCAAAAAACAAAGCCAAAAGACTTGATGAGAATAGCCAAAATATATAAAATGGAAAAGAAGGCCGCGAAAATAATAAAATATGTTGATGAAAAACAAGATTTTGATGATTTTCCAAGTAGGCAAGAATATAATGAACTTTTGAAAGAATATGCGGTGATAAAATGAGTTTTGGAAGAGAATATATCTATAAAGAGTTGAAGAAAATCGATGACACCCTGGATAAGCAAATCAAACTATACTTGATTGGCGGAGGAAATATGAGTTTACTCGGCCTAAAAGATGCGACAAGAGACATAGATATTATTTTGAACGAAGAAAAAGAGCTGACAATTCTTAAAGATGCATTGCTGAGGTGTGGATATAAAGAAAAATATTTGCCAGTATACCAGAAAATGGGATCAAGATTAGTAATGGAAAATAAAGATGGATTTAGATGGGATGTATTCATAAAAATTGTTTGCCACGGCTTAATTTTATCTCCTCATATGATGAGTAGATGCACAGAAATGCAGTTTGATTTTAAAAATCTAAAACTTTTTCTTCTGTCAAAGGAAGATGTATTCTTATTTAAAGGTATAACAGAAAGAGAAAGAGACTTGGAAGATATGCACATCCTTTATCTGCAGGGATTAGATTTTGAAGTAATAAAAGAGGAAATAAAATGGCAGAGTGAAAATTCCAACATTGCCTGGATCTCATATCTTTTTCAAAGGTTAATGAAGCTGCAGAAGGAATATGGAATCGTTGTGCCAAATATAAAAGAAATAGAAAAAATGGCAGAAGAAGATGCTGCCATTTCATTAATTTTAGAAAAGTTATCTCGCAGGAACTATGCCATAGAAGAACTCGCAAAAGAATTAAAGGAAGATGAAAACTGGATTAAAGAATTAATCCAAAAATTAGAAAAACAAGGAAGAATAAAGATAAAAGGAAATACAATCATGAAAAAAGAATAGCTTTTTCCATGCCTTAATTTTTGGCAAGGCGGGAGGAAGGATTGTTTTTACATTTACCTCTTAAAAGTAATTTTATTTAAATTTTCTTAACATTATGGCCATTGCTACCCCGAAATAGAGTAATAATTCCCACCAAGCCAAAAGAAAACCGAATAATATTATCCCTATTAGCCAACCAAATAAATAATACAAAGACCAATATTTCATTTTGTTTGCTAATTCTACTATCGCTACAATAGAAAGAAAAGAAATTAGCAATAGAAACGAAGAAAATCCAATAACTTTCATGAGTTCTTTAAAAATCATGTTTGTCACAAAACCCATAATGATCCCTGTAGCAGCTCTTTCAAATCCGTGCTTCAAACCCGGCATTACAAATCTCCTCTAAATGCTTCATCTAGCTTAGTTTGAACAATTTTCTTTTCCTTTTTTCCCTTGCTTTTAATTTCTTTTATCCTTTCCAAGATTTTTTCAGCTGGTTCAATTGGAAACTCGTCAGCATGTAAAACTTCCTCTCTTTCTTCCTCTGGCAAAGCAACCAAATACTTCTTTCTTTCTTCAATGCTAAGATCCTTCCATTTTTTTACTGCTTCCCTAAAATCAGCGGTAAGTTCTCCATTAAATGCCTTTTTCAGAATTGCCTGAGTTAATTTATCCAATTCCTTTCTTGCTTTCTCGGCCTTTGTCTCCACTTCATCTGCAAATTTGAAAAGCATTTCTATTCGATGTACTATTTCTTTTTGTTCTTCGAGAGGTGGAAGAGGAAGGGACACATTTTTTATGAAAGAAACAGGCACTCTTAACTGCCCCGCAGTTCCACTCATATTTTCAGCTGCTTTTTTTCTAAATATTTCTCGATGAACAAAATAATAAATATACTCTGATGGCACATCTTGAGGGGGTCTGATTATATGCAATTCCGTGGTTCCACATCCTATGCCATTCATTAAACCCCTTGCAATCGCTGCTTTTCCATTTTCCATACACGGGGTTATTTTTGCGAATAAAATATCTTCTTCAAGAAAATGTGTATAACCTTTTTTTACTTCTTTATATATCCTAATTTCTCGCTTCTTTAATTTCCAACTTTTTTCATCCAAATATGGCATAGGAACAAAGGATACAGGAAGATCATCAGCTATATTTGGAGGGTGTTTTGGATTAATTTCAGCGATACCTCCCAGTCTAACCCATATCCATCCCTCAGGCAATTTTTCTAAACTTTCATCCTCTATTGGCTTTATATTTAAATCTGGTTTTTTAGGTGCTCTTCTTCCTTGCAATTTTGCTTTTCTAACTTCTTCTTCATACCTCTTTAATTTTTCCTCTTTTATTTTTTCCAGAAGTTTTGTTGCTGACTCTAAATTTTCTTGTTTCTCTCTCCATTCCTTCGTTAGTTCTCCAGAAAATGCTTTTTTTAAAACAGCCTCTCTAAATTTTTTCATGTTTTTCAAAACTTTATCCAAATTCTCCTTTGATTTCTTGACTTTGTCCAACAAAGTTTCTATTCTATGAACAATGAGACGTTGTTCGGGGAGAGGACATAAAACAAAAGGAATTTTAGAAAATCTAGATTTATTAATTATCTTCAGCACAGTGGAGGAAGCCATAGCATGCAAATAATTTTTTATAGTATGACAATAGTAAAATCCATACTTGGGTAAAACAAAATCATAAAATATTATCGAATTTATTTGCTGATTTGTTGCTAATTCACAACCTGCAATACCAATTTTTCCCAAGTTTCCTATGCAGGCTACCATTACACTATTTTTTGGAATAATACGCGCTAATTTTGCTCCCTTCTCAGAAAGGTATTCTTTTGTCTTTGTTATAGGCTCATCAGAATTTAAATCCGGTGGCTTGACCCATGGAATATTTCCACCGTAATTTGATGGATCAGATTTAGGAGGCGTATTGCCTGTGATTATCTTTCCTACATCTCCTAATCTGCACTGTGTCCATCCGTCAGGAAGTTCTTCTTGGGAAAGATTGTCGTTATCCATTTTACCAGCCATTGTTGAGTAAATTCAAAATTTCTTTTAGATTTGTTGTTGCATTTTGGAGATGAGTTAGGGCGTCGCTTGCTAAATCTTCTGGCTCCCCAAGGCCGTTATC
>JAPDJQ010000037.1 GCA_029259015.1 Thermoplasmatota archaeon
GATGAGATGGTGTGAATGAAGAAATTGCTGATGATGAAAAAAATACTGATGAAGAAGTTTGTATGATGAATGTTGCCAACAAAATCATTCATTTCTAGCTTAAACTGATTGATGAATTGGAAATTGCCAGCGACGCCATTCCTTTCTAAATTTTTTATAACATTTTTGGCTGTTTTTTGGCTGGAAAATTGAAAAAAATCGCAAAATTCATAAAATACGTATACATTATCCATCATTTAAGTATTATAAATGAGAGGGCCTGAATAGTTTATGTGGCGAAGCATTTATATATGATTTTTTCTATACATAGATTGGAGGCAGAAAATGAAAGGAAAAGCAAATATAGGAAAGGTTTTGCTATCTGTAGTGATAGCAATGGCAATGGTAGTAACAGCAATTCCAACAATCGCAACAGAGGATAACACTAACAATAATAACAATACTAGCAATGAACCAGTATTATGTACATGGGTCGAAGAGGACATAACCCCACAGCCTGTGGGATATGTAGCACCTGATGCAGATGTAATATTTTCTGAGGACTTTGCACTTGGCTTTGGAGCATTTACAGTATACAATCTAGATGGAGACGGAAATTTCACATATAATACCACAGGAGAATGCGTAGACTATGACCCAGGCCAGGCAACTATATATTCATATGGACCTTATGGACCAGAAAATGACTATTTGAATGCAACATTTACAATAGATGTAGACTGCTATGACACAGTTATGTTGCAGTTCGACTACTGGGGCAATGGACAGGACTTTGATGTTTTGATTGATAGCACAGTAGTAGGAACATTTACAGCAGGAACAGCTGCAACAGCAGATGTAGATATTACATCATATATTGTACCAGGAACAACACAGACACTGGCATTCCATGTAGCTGGAGCACCAGACAGAACATTCAGCATTGACAATGTGCAGATATCTGTAAACTATACAACTGATATAATAATAAATGGCATCGAAAACATGACAGATGGCGGAAGATACAACACATTCCCGAAGACAATAGAAGTTAATGTAACAAACAGAGGAACACAGCCAATAAGCGATGTAGACTTCCATCTGCAGATTTACAAGGAGCAGCCATTTGAGCCAGAGAATTACAAGTGCTGGGATCTTGAATCCTGTTTCTTGATAACATGGGATACTTGGAGTGCAGATGGAGACCAGGCAACATGGTATTGGACTGAGAAGAGAAGCCATTCACCAACACACAGCTATGCATGTAAGCCAGATTATCTGGGTACATATGAGGCAAATTCAGAAGACTATTTGATATTGCACAACTGGTTTACCATACCAATAAGCGTGGATGGTAAGACAGTATATAGTGCAGTACTGAACTTCTCATACTGGGCAGAGGGTGAATACACAGATTATACAGTAACTGATTATGGCATGGTGTTTGTTGAACTGGCAACAAATCCAGGATATGCAAACTTGATACCAATAGGTGGACCATATTATGAGACAAATGGTGAGTGGGTATACGAAGAAATAGATTTATCTGCCTATATAGGACAGGATATAAAGATATGGTTCGGATGGTTCTCAGATGATTACCTCAACTATGAAGGAATGTATGTTGATGACATATGCATACAGCTCGGATACACAAGTGATCAGCCACTCGTATTCCAGGGCTATAAGTATGCTGACTTTGGACCAAATGAGACAAAGACAATAAAATTCCCACTTGACTTCACACCAGATGAGGGCACATACTTCATACAGGTATATACAGATTATGAGGACTGCTTAATAGCTGGAAATGAGATCAACTGGACAATCTGGTTTGGAGATGTATGTGATGCTGCAATACTTGATGTAACAGCTCCAGCAGAAGTAGAGATGCCAGATGAGGGCTATGTAAATATACCAATTCAGGTAACAGTTTATAACAACGGAACACTCGCAGAGGATGTTCCTGTAAGGGTTTCAGCAAATCATATAATAAGAGAAGAGTTGTGGAGTGATGACTTCGAAGACGGAAATAGAGATGAGTGGACCGATGCGTTTACAAGCTTCGACTCAACTGGACCAACGTTCATATTCCATGCAACAGATGAGGATGCAAACACTGGATTGTATAGCGGTTACTTCGGAACAGATGGTCATTATCTGGCTGGTATGAACCAGGCAGCATTGACACCTGAAATAACAATTCCGCCAGAATATAACCACATATGGGTTGAATATGCAGCAAAGTATGCATTCTATGATCCATATTGGGGTGGATACTACACATTCTCACCAATAGGCTGGTTCTACGGATATCCAATATACTATGTTGGTCCAATCTTTGGACAGGATGCATGGATGCCAATACTTGAAGACCCAGTTATGAATGCATTCCTCGGATGGTGGCCTTCAACAGTTGAGGGCTGGATGATTACAGGCGATAATGGCCCAGCATTCCAGAACAAACTGACACCAGGTGCACCAGATAATCCACATGAATCTGGAGATAGCCCGAACATGTACCAGGTTGATATCACACCATGGTTAGAGCACTACCAGGCATATGGTTATGTACAGGATGTATTCTGTACAGGATTCTTCCTGAGTACAGGCACAGATGGTACAGCACTGCCATGGGCTGGATTGATGGTTGACGATGTGGTAGTCTGGTATGACAAGACTGGAGCAGAGGTATGGAGTGATACACAGACAGTCCATCTTGAGCCAGGCGAGACTGCAGTACTGACATTCTACTGGAATACAACAGAATATTGCGACTATGTAATAACTGCAAAGATCATGCTTGACTGCGATCAGGACCCAACCAACAATGAGGGTACAACAAATACACGCATATATGAACAGATTTATGAGGACAACTACGATGAAGTAGCATATGATGATAATACCTATGGCTTGCCAGATGACTGGCATATTGTAGAGGAATGCTCAGTATGTCCAGATAACCACTTCTGGTGGAACGGCAGAGAAGAACTCAATGGATATGAGAATGGACGTGATGACAGCTTGTACATAAATGCAACATATGATTGGTCAACAGCCTCACAGGTATGGATTAACTTCACAACCAGATACGATATTGAGGGACGCCCATTTGACTGGGGTGCATTAGAAGTCAGCAATGATAGTGGAGTAACATGGTATGTAATGAACATCTCAGAAGGATACAGTGGTGGATGGGTAGATGTAGCAGTTAACATAACACCTGGAGTAAATGTACCGGTAACATTCTTTACTGACCAGATGCACGTAAGATTCAGATTTATATCTGACGAGGGCTGGAACTTCAAGGGATGGTACATTGACAATGTAAGCATTGAAGTGGATGGCGTGCAGATATTCTATGATGATATGGAAGATGCAGCTGCAAGCGCAGATCTCTGGTATCACATGGCAACACCAGCTGGATGCCACTGGCATGTTGAGGACACATTCGGAAATGGTCCAACTGGTGAGTGGTTCTGGAACGGTGAGAACAGAACATGGCATACACAGTATGGTAAGTATTATCCAAAGGTCGACGAGAAAGTGATACTCACATTTGACTTGACACATGCATATGAGGCAACACTCACATTTGAGCACAACTATTCATTCGCTGATGGCGACTATGGACTTGTTGAGATATCAACAGATGGTGGAGCAACATGGGCAGCAATTAAGAAGTTCACAGGCAATTCAAGTGGCAACTGGGTAGGTGCAGGATATGACATAACCAAGTGGGTAGGCGGAGATGTACCAGTGAAGATAAGATTTAGAGTAGTCGCAGATGATAGCGTCGAAGACTATGGCTGGCTCGTTGACAATGTAAGCATAAATGGTAAGGTTGATTATACAGTACCAACAATAACTGCAACATTGGATCCAGCAGATCCAGATGGCAACTTTGACTGGTACAAGAGCCCAGTTACAATAACACTGACAGCAGATGACAATGTAAAGGTTGCAGCAATCTACTACAGAATAGATGGCGGTCCATGGAAGACATACACAGCACCATTCACAATTGATGTGGATGGCGAACACACAGTTGACTTCTATGCAGTTGACGAGGTAGGCAATCCAAGCGATATTGGCAGCGTATCATTCAAGATTGATCACACAGCACCAACAGTCAGCATAACATTCCCAACAGCTGGATACATCTATCTGTTCGGCAAAGAACTCTTCAAGAACCCACTCGGAGGAACAGTAATAATTGGAGGCATAACCTTCCAGGCAAGTGCAAGTGATGCAACATCCGGTATTGACTATGTAACCTTTGCAATAGACGGCATGACATACGAGAAGGCAACATCACCATACGATATATTCTGGCACAAGTTCGATCTATTGCCAGCCAAGTACACACTGACAGTATCTGCATACGACATCGCTGGAAACAAGGCATCTGACGCAACACTAGACTTTACACACTGGCTATAAAGCCACCCTTCCCCCTTTTTTATTAATTTTTAAAATTTGATTTTTAATGAATTGTTTTTTGTTGTTTGTCTAATCAAAGAGAATGAATAATGGATGTTGATGCAAGAAATCCTAATGAGTGAAAGCACGCATTTTTAATTTATATTAACTCAAGACAAAGAAAATGCAGCAACATGAGGATTTTTCATTCATTTGAAAAATTGCGAAAACAATCCCTTTCATATGTTTTCATATCTTGTATTTTCTACAAAAGGTTTATTAACAAAATTATTTTATCTCATCATGAAAAGGTTTGCATTGCTGGCTGTTTTGTTATTAATATCCATTGCTGCTGTTGCTAGTGCAACAATGGATGCCCCCCAATGGAAAGCCGGGCTTTACTGGAAATATGAGGTGAAGACTTTTTCTCCATCAGCAACATACACAATGACAGTTAAAATAGAATCCAAAGAAATATTTGTTGAGGGGAATAAAAGTTATACTGTATGGAAAATTTCTTACAAAAATGAAGAAGGTCCTGCTGCTGGAGATGGTTATACTTATTTGAGGACAAGTGATTTTAAAGTTGTAAAAGAAGTTATAAATACTCCTGACGGAAAGCAAGTAGAAAGTATATATTCTCCTCCATTTCCTCTTATGAGATATGGAGTGGATCCAGGATTCCAGTGGGAAAATGTTACCATGATGACAGTGAAGGACGAAAAAGGTAATGTAATAAACAATATTCCCATGAGGATAAGGGGCATGTGTATTGCAAAAGAAAATGTGACAGTTCCTCTTGGAGAGTATAAATGTTATGAAGTTTCAGTTAAAAAAATATATCAGTTTCCAGATGGAGATAAGCATGAAAAAATGATTTTCTATTATGCTCCTTCTGTTGGCAATTGGGTAAAGATGGAAAAATATGTGGAAGATGAGAAGGTGTCAGAACTTTCTCTCATAAAAACAAATTATGGAAGCAAAAAAATACCCTTGCCATCATATGTAATACTTCTGGCTTTTGCTATCGCTATTTTGATGAAAATAATTTATAAAGCAATGAGATTTACAGACAATGAAAATAGTTCCTGACACATCAGTCATTATAGATGGCAGAATAACTGAGCTTATTAAAGCGGGTAAATTGAAAAAGGCAGATGTCATCATACCAATGGCTGTTCTGGCAGAGTTGGAACATCAGGCAAACATGGGCAAAGAAACAGGTATCAATGGACTCAATGAAATAGTTGAATTGCAAAATCTTAGCAAAGAAGGAAAAATTTACATTCATTTTCACGGAAAATATCCAACTAAAGAAGAAATAGAATATGGGAGAGTGGATGCAATAATAAGGGAAATTGCTGAAGAAGTAGGAGCAACCCTTTTTACTTCTGATAGAATACAGGCACAGGCTGCAAAAGCAAAGGGCCTGAATGTATTTTACATTCCTCCTCTGCATGAGGAAAAGAAGCTGGATATAGTCAATTATTTTGATAAAGAAACAATGAGCATTCATTTGCGCGAAGGCTGCAAGCCATTTGCAAAAAAGGGCAAACCCGGAAATTTTAAAATTGTTGAAATTGGAGATAAGCCTGTTACAGAAAAAGAGCTTAACAAACTCACACATCAAATTATAGAGCATGCCAAAAGAGATGCAGATAGTTTCATTGAAATTGAAAGAAAGGGCGTGACAGTGGTGCAGCTGGGCAATATGAGGATTGTTATAGCAAGGCCACCATTCTCTGATAAATTTGAAATAACAGCAACCCGCCCTATAGTAAAGCTTAGCCTTGATGATTATAATCTGGATGAAGAAGTTAGGGAAAGGCTATCAAATTATCATCGCGGCATATTGGTATCTGGGCCTCCTGGTTCTGGAAAATCAACTTTTGCTCAGGCAGTTGCAGAATATTTGTATAGCCTGGGAGCTGTGGTTAAAACAATGGAAAATCCACGTGATTTACAAGTTAGAGATGAAATCACACAATATGCTCCTCTGGAAAAAAGAATGGAGCTTACTGCTGATATACTCTTACTTGTTCGTCCAGATTTTGTTGTATATGATGAAGTGAGGAGGGGCAATGATTTCAGAATATTTGCTGATATGCGTTTGGCAGGCGTTGGTTTAATAGGTGTAACACATGCCAATAGAGCCATTGACGCCATACAGCGACTAATAGGAAGGGTCGAGCTGGGAATGATTCCGCAAGTTGTTGATACAGTCATACACATAGTTGGAGGAGAAATAAAGGAAATTTTGGAGTTAGAATTTACAGTTAAAATACCTCATGGGATGGAAGAAGCTGATTTAGCTAGGCCAGTAATAATTGTAAGAGACTTTTACACTAAAAGACCATTATATGAAATATATACGTATGGCGAGCAAGTTGTTGTTATGCCAATAAGAGGCGAGGAAAGAAATCCATTGAAAAGTCTGGCAGAAAGACAGCTTAAATATATCATAGAAAAATATGTTGATTCAGATGTTAGGGTGGAAATAAATGGAGGAGTTGCAAATGTTTACGTGGATGAAAGCAGCATCCCTCATTTAATTGGCAAAGGAGGCAAAACAATATCAGCAGTTGAAAGAGAAGCTGGCATAAAAATAAATGTCCAGCCTTTAATAAGAGAGGCAGAAATCATACCAAATATTGTCAAAAGAAAGAAAGAAATAGTCCTGAAAATAGGCAAGGCATATGCAAAAAAGGATGCAAAGGTTTTTGTCAATGGCGAAATAATTTTCTCAGGCACAGTCTCCAGCCAGGGAGAAATTAAGATAAAAAGGAGCAGCCCAGCAGCAAAAAGAATAATGGAAGCAATAGCAGAAGGAGAAAATCTTGCTGTTAGAATAAAATGATAGAAGTTGTAACTGCCATATTGAGCAAAGACAAAAAAGTTCTTCTTTTAAAAAGAGGAAATAAAGTTAGAACTTATAAGGGCAAATGGGCAGGAGTATCCGGCTATTTAGAAGAAAATGAAGAGCCGCTACAAAGAGCACTTAAAGAAATTGAAGAAGAAACTGGTTTAGGAAGGGATGATGTCATTCTAATAAAAGAAGGAGAACCAATAGAATTTCATGACGAAGAAGAAGGCGTGGAATGGAAAGTATATCCTTTTTTATTCAAAACAAAAAAAGATGAAATAAAAATAGACTGGGAGCATACTGCCTATAAATGGGTGAGCATAGATGAACTAAAAAATTATGATACTGTTCCAAAATTAAAGGAAGTTGTATATGCCATTATGAAATCTTGATGTCTATCACACCATGAATTATGCGAGGAGCATATGATTTTATTTTTTTATGAAAAATCATTTCCGCTTCCTTGTCATGCTCTTTAACAATTTTCTTTACTTCATTGAAAAGATGATGAGGAAATTCCTCCTCCTTGCATTTCTGATGCAGATGAATTATTCCTTCCTTTTTCAGCACTTCAATTGCATATGGCAAAAATTTTATTGAATCAAGATACCCCATTATAACACGATTTGCAATGTTGCGGGGAGCTACTTCTCTGCAATCTCCGAGCAAAGGTTTTACTAGATGACATACATCATTGAGCAGTATATTTTCTTTTAGATATTGATAGGCGACAGGATTTATCTCACATGCATATACTTTTGCTTTTCCATATACAGCTACTGGCAATGTAAAATAGCCAATGCCAGCAAACATGTCAACAACCACCTCATTTTTGTTTGCAACTCCTGCCATTCTTATTCTTTCATCTATATTGCCAGAGGAGAACATTATTTTTGACACATCAAATTTGTATTTTATACCATTTTCAACATGAATTGTTTCGGTATCATTTCCATAAATGAGTTTGAAGCAGGGCTTTCTTTCAATTCCCTTTATTCCTCCTACATCCTCCAGCACCGCCTTGCATTTCAGAACTTTGGCATATGCCTCCGCCACCTTTCTCTTTTCTTTTATTCCATGCAGTTTTATTACCAGAACATCTCCAAATTTTTCCCATTTTCTCGGCAGTTTTTCAAAATCTTCTCCGGATATCTTATCTTTAAGCATTTCTTTTATCTCTTCCAGAGGCAGAAAGACTTTTCTCTCTAAATATTCCTCTTGTTCAACTATTTCAAAATTTACTTTTATATTTGGTACAGCAAAAACAGGAATTTCTACTTTATCCCCATACCTTTTTATTTTTCTACTATCATCTAGCAATCCCATTTCGAGCAATTCATTTTTCACCTTTTCAGCATCTTTTTTGTCAACAACTATTGCAAGGGGCACATTTAAAATTGAGGACATATGCAAAAACTTTTTGTTTATGGCCAAATAATCTTTTTCAGCAAATAAACCGCAATTGCAGGATGCCTTTTCACAACTTCCTTTGCTACCTTAGCCTGATAATCTATGTCTCCATATTTATTTATGATTTCTATTTCCTTTTCAATATAATTTGCAATATAATTGAAATCTTCATTGCCTAGCTTCAGAAAAATTTTCCTGGCCAAAATAGTTTTTTTAATTTCTCTTCCAAACTTTTTCATAAATTCCTCCTCATATTTTTTAAAATCTGGAAAATTCTCTGCCAGAATATTTGCTGCTAGCAGCGACGCATATATTCCTCCTCCAGAAGTAGCTTTTACCTGTCCAGCAGCATCTCCAATCAATGCTACGTTGTCCCTAAAAAATTTCCTCATGCCCACTGGAATAATGCCACCCTTAACATTTTTTATCTCAGCCTTTAACATTTTTGCAAAATCATCGATTTTTTTCTTTAGTCCCTTTTCGCTGCTTCCTAATCCAATTCTAGCTTTTTCTCCATCTGGAATAATCCATGAAAAAAATCCAGGAGCTATGCTTTTATTTATATACACTCTAACAAAATTTTCATCTGCATGAATTTTTGCCTCTCCCTGAACAGCATTTATGTAGCCAATGTCTCCCATATCAAATTGTTTTGCTACCTTTGACAAAGCACCATCAGCCCCTATCAAATAATCAAATTTTATGTCCTCTTTTCCTTCTATTCTGTCACCAGAAATTTTCTTTACCGCAAATTTTAGCTTATATACTGCCCCCTCTGCCATTGCTTTTTCAGCCAGCTCGGAGTCAAATTTCCGCCTGTCTATGACATATGCATGTGTTTTATCTCCGCCAATACATATTTCTCTTCCATCTGGAAAATAAACATATGCTCCTTTAATTTCATTTAAAACAGCTTCAGTTTTTGACATCTCCAGCACTCTATGGGTTACTAGTCCGCCACATACTTCTTTGCCAATGCTACCCTTTTTCTCAAGAACCACGATTTTATAGCCTCTCCTTGCCAGAAGCCACGCTGTCATATTTCCTGCTGCCCCTCCGCCTATTATGGCTGCATCAAATCGCATCACATTTAAGTAATGAATGTATTTAATAATAATGCCTTTCAAGGATAAATTCTCGTATCTGGCGAGATTCATTGTTGATTCAGAGGGCAAAAGGATTGGTGAGAGTATATCAGTTTTTGAAGATTTGCTTATAATAAAGAAAGGCGATAAATTTTATGCCATTCCATTCAAACATGTTGAGCTTAAAGATAATGAAATTCATCTGAAAGGAATAGTTCAGTGGGATAAGGCTGAGGAACTTGCAAGGAGATGGAAAAATGCTCAAAATGGCCATAGTGATTAATGACAGCATTGAAATGTCGTGCGGCAAAACAGCAGCTCAGGCAGCTCATGCTGCAGTAGAATGTGCCTTTAAAGCATATGCAAAGAAGCCAAGCATAGTTAAAAAATGGCTTGAGGAGGGGCAGAAAAAGGTTGTTTTGAAGGCAGAGGAGGAGGAAATAATAAAACTGGAAAGCAAAGCCAGATCACTTGGACTAACAACAGCCATTATAAGAGATGCTGGTTTGACAGAATTGGAGCCTGGTACTCTCACGGCTTTAGCAATAGGTCCAGACGAAGAGGATAAAGTGGATAAAATTACTGGGCATTTGCCATTAAAATGAAAAAGGAAATTAGAATACTGGGAATAGACGATATGCCATTTTCTTTTGGCGATGAAAAGGTTGATATTGTTGGCGTTGTAATGAGAGGCGGCACATATTTAGAAGGGGTATTGAAAACAACAATAGATGTTGATGGCACAGATGCGACCCAAAAAATTATTGAGATGGTTGAGAAAACAAAGCATAGAAAACAGCTTAAAATAATAATGATTGATGGCATTGCTTTGGGCGGCTTCAATGTTGTTGATGGCTATGAAATTTATGAAAAAACGGGGCTGCCAGTTATAACAATAACAAGAAATAAGCCAGATATGAAAAAAATAAAGGAAGCATTGAAAAAACATTTTGATGACTGGCAGGAGAGATGGAAAATAATAAATAGGAAGGAAACAGAGGAAATAAAGCTGAGATATCCAGCATATGTGAAATATTTTGGCTTGAGCAAAGAAGATGTTGAAGACATCATAAAACTCTCAACAATAAGAGGTGCAATACCAGAGCCAATAAGAGTGGCACATTTAATTGCAACAGGCATTAAAAAAGGAGAATCACGGGGAAGATGCTGATTTTATTGCTTCTATAATTTCTTTCAACCTTTCAATGTTTTCTTCAATTAAAGAGCCAGTAACAATAACATCTGCTCCTGCATCTATTTTCTTCCTAGCTTCTCTGCCATCTCTTATGCCTCCTCCCACAATTATTGGTATCTCTATATTCTTCCTTACAGCCCTGATCATTTCATCAGGAACTGGTTTATCTGGATTTGAACCAGCATCCAGATATATGCAACGCATGCCCATGCATTCTGCATATATGGCATAGTCAACAGCCTTTTCAATATCATTTTCTTTTATTATATCTAATTTCAATTTTGTTTCAACAGTAGTAGGCTTTTTACTTGTACTTATCACCATATACCCCATTGGAATTGGTTTTATTCCCCATTTTTTAACCAATTTTGCCCCCTTCATATGCTGCTGCCTTTTATATTCCATATCTGGAGAGTTAAGCACATCCATAAAAAATATATAATCTGCATTTGGTGCTATTGTATCTGCAGAATTTGGAAATATTATGACTGGCAGCCTGCTATTCCTCTTTATCTCTTCGATTGTTTTATATGATGTTTCTCTATCTGGTACTGTTGATCCTCCTACCATTATAGCATCACTCCCATATTCCTCGCAAATTTTTGCTATTCTGCCTGCCTCCTCAGGCAATTGTTTGTCAGGATCTATCAGTGAAAAATGCATTTTTTTCTTCCCTAGCAGTTCAATCATTTTCCTTAAAATTTATATGAATTTTAAAACCTTTCCCTTTATTCTGTTTTAATTATTCACATCCATCTGTCCAAGCCATACTGTCTGCACTTTTCCAGTGATGGCAACCCAAATGCTCCCTGAATATAATTCTTTATCATTTCCTTATACCATTCCATATCCAGTTCATTTCTATCTTTGAGCAACTCGAGAGGATACATGAAATGTATGGGCTTTACTCCGCTTTTTGTTGGATTTTTTATACCTGGCAATGGCTTCTTTGTCACAACAAATTTGAATTTTCTCCTTATTGTTATTTTTCCAAGTAATCTTTCAAGGGCTGCTGCTCTTTCTCCATAAACTGATGGAGAACCATTTGGATTTGGCTTGTATCTATTATGAGGTTGAACAGATTGCACAAGAGTAAAAGCATCCATATCAAATTTTTCAATATCAATCTCCTTGACTTTTTCAAGCGTTATTCTCATTATCGCTTCCCTTACTTTCTGCCTTGCTTCTTCTTCATCATTCCATTCAAGATTTTCTTTTAGCACATCCATCATTATCTCTCTTAAGACAATTCTTGCAATATCTGGCTTATCGCTTCCCTTAAAATTATTTCCTTTTGTTATCATTTTGACTTTACCATCTTCCACATCAAAAATGAGATAGTTCTTATGTTTAACAAAAATCATTGCATCATGTTCCTCTACTTCCAGCTCAAATTCCCTATAGCCAAGTAATTTACGCCATTTCTCATTACAATGGTCTATAATCTCCCTTACTCTATCTGGTTGAATGATCCATCTGCTATCTTTTTCATTCGTTCCTAGTGCATTTCTGAGCCTTTTTGATGCAGAAGAAGAGCATGCAACGTATATTCCATCTGTATCTCCATAAACAACTCTAGCACCATTATTTTCCAGAGTTTTGAGTGTATCATACAATATTTGTTGTCCCTTCGTTGTTATAAGAGCTGCCCCCCATAAATTGAACTGGCGACATGAAACTAAAGGAGCAGATAATATGCCATGTGTTCCTGCATTTCTCGCCGCTTTCAATGATTGATACATCATACTCAATATTCTCTTTTCCTTTCCTTCTTTTTGTTTCATTTCCTCTTTTAGCTTTTTAATGAAATCCATTATTCCTTTCATTGCTAAATTGACAACTCCTGGCTCCTTTGCTATTTTAACTCCTATTAACACTCCCTTATCAATAAATTCTTCTCTTCCCTCTTTGCAAATAGGTCTCACTTCTTCAAGAAACTTCTGTGGCACTTTTTTGAGCCATATCCAGTCATCTGGCTCTTCATTTTTTGCAAGCGTTACTGTATCAGCTCCTGCATTTATGGCACGTAATATAGTGGGATACATTGCTCCAACATCAGCAACAAGCACACTGTACCATGGAATGAAATGGCTGTTTGCATCTCTATCAGGCTTAATTGTCATACCTCCTGGAAAATGATATGCTATATCCTTATTCTTTTCATCATATATGAGAAATGGATATTCAACCCAGTCAGGCATTTCATCTCCATATTTAGCTACCCTTGCAATTTCCTTGCTTGCTCCTTCTCTCCTCACTTTCTCAGCAATCTCTTTTTTACTTTTTCCATATTTTCCTATTCCCTTTGCCACATCATATACTCTGCATAAGGCAGGCATTATTTTTTTGTGATATGCTGCTCTTATCATGGCCATATAATCCCACATTTTTGTTGCGCCACTTGGGAAAAGCAACTCAAAAGGCATTCCAGTTATAAAGGCGAGAGGTAATCCCTGCTGAACTAAATTTAAAAAAACTCTTACTTCTTCAATAACATCCTGCTCATTATATTTCAGAGTTCTATCGTCAATTGCCATTTTATCAGGTGTTAAATGTATCCTATCTTCCACTCCAACTCCTAAAAAATTCACTAGGCCATTTAAGCTGTATTCGTCGAGTGCATAAAATTTTCTTGCAGCATGAAATGTGTCAAAGGAAGAAGGGTAGAAAATTGCAACATTGTTTGCTACCCCAAAATGGAAGGACTGGTCTCTTTTTGTATAAACATCAATGAAATTCTTGAAATGCTGTATCTCTTCTTTTGACAGAATCTCTGATTTTTGCATGAGCTTTTTCATTCTTTCATATATTTCCATATTATCAAAGCCCAGTATGTTGTGCCCACTTATTATATCTGATGAGGAAATTATCTTTGTAAATTCCACCAGATTTTTTATTTCATCATTCTCATTTTCTGCCACAAGCTGAACAACTTCTTCCTCTCCTTCAGGCAAATCAATTATTTCAAAGAAAAAGTCCTCATTCTCCAGATTCTTTGACGATGCAAATGAAATTTGCAGGCGGGAATATCCTATTATATCAATGGGTGCCTCCCTTTCCTCTCCATATCTGGTAATTTCTATATCATAAACTGTAGCATTCACTTTCTTTTCTTTGCCATCTGTATCAAAAATCCACACACCCTTTGCTGCCAGATCTGTTAAGGCTCTTTCATGATATGGAATATCATGCTCTGCCGTGTATAGGCCAAGTTTGAAAACCTTATCGCTCATTTCGGGCACATTTCCAGGATGCTTGGTATATATTTTAAAGACCCTTCTTTTTATTCCAGGATTCCAGAAGGAAGAGTATGTTTCAATCTCTCCTATTTCTTTAATTCTGTTATCATTTCCAATTTCCCTTATAATTTTATTTCTTGCATCATTTGCATCCATGCCATCTGGAACAATGGCGAGAAAGTATGGACTATGCATTTCCTCAACTGGCTGAACTTTTCCCTGCCAGTAAAGATAGTTTGGAGAGGCATTAATCAGCATGTTTAAAATAAATGGTGGAGCCTTATAACCCTTTTCACTCTTTTTTGGCGACCACAATACAAAATCTATGGGTTACATGTGGAGGATGTATTTTGGCGAGATAAACGGAAATATCAATACCAATTACTTCATATTTTTTACTTAAGAGAGAAAAAGAATATTCATATTTGGCCAAGGCCGATTTTTATTCGAATTTAAAAATTTATTTAAATGCATTGTTTCATTAAATAAAAAGATACATTCATCAATCTCTGGATTTCAAAGCTTTCCTTACAAAATAAAACGAAATTAATAAATACGAAATTTTACTATAAATGCGGAAGGATAGGCTGGTAGCAAAAGGCATCCCATCCCCTCCCAAGTAAGGTTGCTTTTTTTCCGGCCTATCCTTCCATATATTATTTTTTTGAGGAATGAAATTGAAAAAGCTGAAAGCCCTATTCTTTCCTTATAAAATGAACGAGCATGAATGCAAAATACACAAAAAAACCCCATTTCATTCTTTTTCAGAGCATACACTTTTTAAATCGAAAAATATTACCATGCCATGAAGGATAAACTTGTTGATGCTATTGTAGATTTAATGGCTGATGCAGTCATTGATCTGCCAAAAGATGTGGAAGATGCGTTAAAAAAAGCAATGGAAAATGAAGAGGAGCCAGCAAAAACACAGTTAATGGCCATCCTTAAAAATATTGAACTGGCAAGGCAGCAGAAAAAGCCAATGTGTCAGGATACTGGCACCCCCACCTTCTATGTTAAAGTAGGGGTAAATTTTCCATACAGGAATTTGATAAAAGACGCAATTATTGAAGGAGTGAGAAAGGCAACCAAGGAAGTGCCACTCCGCCCAAATGCCGTCGATATTCTCAGTGGAAAAAACAGCAGAGATAATACAGGAAGATTCATTCCATACATAAACTGGGAGCTTGTTGATGGTGATGAATGCATAATAACAGTGATGCCAAAAGGAGGTGGCTCGGAAAACATGTCAACTCTCAAGATGTTGAAGCCAGGCGTCGGTTTAAAAGGTGTGAAAAAATTTGTCCTGGAATGGATGGTTGAGGCAGCTGGCAATCCCTGTCCACCTACAGTTGTAGGTGTTGGCATTGGCGGAGGAGCAGACATTGCAATGAAGCTGGCAAAAAAAGCTTTATTACGGAAAGTAGGAGAGAGGCACGAGGAAAAGGAAATTGCAGAAATGGAGGAAGAATTGCTGAAAGCAATAAATTCAACGGGTATAGGAGCAATGGGTCTTGGGGGTAAAACGACTGTCATGGATGTTCATATTGAGATTGCTCATCGTCATCCAGCATCTTTGCCAGTTGCCATAGCTGTGCAATGCTGGGCAAACAGGAGAAAAAGTATAAAAATTGATAGGGAGGGAAGAATATGGAATATAGATTGAATTTGCCGGTAGGCGAGGAAGAAATTTTGAAGATAAAGGCTGGAGATGTTATTTATATAACTGGCATCATTGTTACAGCAAGAGATGAGGCACATAAGAAAGCAATAGAATTATATGATGAGGGCAAAGAGCTGCCAGTCGATTTTTCAAAAGTTGCAGTATTTCACTGTGGACCAATAGTAAAAAAGGAAGGGGATGAATGGAAAGTTGTTGCAGCTGGTCCGACGACAAGCAGCAGAATGGAACTTTTTGAATATGATTTTATAAAGAGATTTGGCACCCGTATCATAATAGGCAAGGGAGGAATGGGTGATAAAACAGCCAGAGCATGCAGAGAATTTAAAGCAATATATGCAGCTTTTACTGGAGGGGCGGCTGTTCTTGCAGCAAATGCAATAAAGAAAGTTAAGAACGTATACTGGCTTGAGGAGCTTGGAATGCCAGAAGCTTTATGGGTATTTGAAGTGGAAGATTTTGGACCTTTAACTGTAACCATAGATGCGCATGGTAGAAATTTGACGGAAGAAGTGAAGCAAAAAGCTAGGGAAATAGCAGGCAAAATAGAATTTTAACGTAGAGTTACAGAAATTATCTCGGAAAAGAAGGCAATTGCTATTATAATGCTACCTACAACTCCAAAAATTCTTCCAGCATAAAAAGAGAGGAAAATAAATAGAAAGCCAAAGGCAACCCCAATTAAAACCACATAATCGAGCAAATTTGGCTTCATTGGTTTCAGACGGGATTTTGCTTTATAATTGCGAAATGCTCTTACAAAATCTTTCAGCACAGGGTTGCTTTTCTCATCCTTTCTTGGAGAATAGCCCATAACCCTGACTATCTTTGACACAGTAATAAACAAGTGACAATATTAAAGCATTATTCTATTATTATTGTGCACGAAGCTTTACTTTACTCTGCCAACAAATGCAGTTTATGCTATAGGAGATGCCTTATTGAGGAGGGTAAAACGGGATATTGTGGAACAAGAATAAACATGGGTGGCAGGGTATATACTCTAACTTATGGAAATTTAAGCGCAATAGAAATGAGGCCAATAGAAATTAAGCCCTTCTTCCATTTTTATCCTGGTAGTCATGCCTTAACTTTTTCCACCTATTCATGCAATTTTCGCTGCCCATGGTGTCAGAACTGGCATATCTCCATGCAGAAGCCCCCCAAGCAGTATAAGCATATTCCTCCTGAAAAACTGGTTGAGATGGCTGGAGAGAATGGATTATGTGCAAGTTTTAATGAACCCACACTGCTTTTTGAATACTGCATAGATGTTTTTAAATTAAGCAATAAGCCAAAGAGCTTCGTTTCTAATGGTTATATGACAAAAGAAGCATTAAAAATGCTTAGGCAGGCAGGCTTAAATGCAATCAATATTGATGTAAAAGGCGATGAGGAAGTTTATAAAAAATACTTGCATGCTGATGAAAAGCATGTATGGGAAATTGCAGGATATGCAAAAAAGCTCGGTATGCATGTTGAAATTGTAAATTTAATTATAACAGGAGTTAATGATGAAGAAGAGCAAATTGATGCAATAATTGAAAAGCATTTGAAATATGTGGGCAGCGAAACACCAATACATTTTACGAGATATTATCCAGCATATAAGTTTGAATCTCCTGCTACACCAATAAAAAAGCTTGAGCATGCATATGAAAAGGCTAAAAGAGAAGGAATTTTATATCCTTATATAGGAAATGTTCCAGGGCATGAATATGAGAATACATACTGTCATAAATGTGGCAAATTGCTGATAAAAAGATATGGGAGCAGCATAATCGAAAATTATTTGAAAGAAGCAAGATGTCCATTCTGCAAGGAAGAATTGCCATTTATTTTATAAAATTCAAATCCAAAAAAGATATATATGCAGCCAAACTTATTTTGCAATGCTGAAGAATTTTGGAGAAGCTTTGAGAAGTGCATTCCGCAAAATCGCTAATGCTCCTTTTATTGATAGAGATTTGATAAAAGAGGTTGTGAGAGATATACAGCGCGCTTTAATTGCTGGAGATGTAAATGTTAAGCTTGTCCTGGAGATGTCAAAGAGGATAGAAAAGAGAGCTTTAGAGGAAAAACCTTTGCCAGGGATGAGCAACAGAGAACATGTCTTAAAAATTCTGCATGAGGAACTTGCCTCAATTCTTGGACAGGGAAGAGAACTGCCATTAAAAAAGCAGCGAATAATGATGGTGGGATTATACGGCCAAGGAAAAACAACAACATGCGGAAAACTTGCGAGATTTTTCCAGAAAAAAGGGATGAAGGTTGCTTTAATAGCGGCAGATGTTCACCGCCCTGCTGCTTATGAGCAGTTGAAGCAGATTGCTGAGAAAATAAATGTTCCTGTTTATGGTGGCGATGGCAGTGCTGAGAAAGTTGTAAAAGAAGGGCTTGATAAGTTTGCAAAATATGATGTTGTAATAATAGATACTGCAGGAAGACATGCTCTGGAAGATGACTTAATAAAGGAAATGAAAAAAATTGCAAAGATTACCCACCCAGATGAGAAAATTTTAGTTATAGATGCTTCCATAGGACAGCAGGCTGGTAAGCAGGCGAGAGCATTCAATGATGCAATAGGCATAACAGGTGTAATCCTAACAAAGATGGATGGAACAGCTAAGGGAGGAGGAGCATTGTCAGCAGTGGCTGAGACTGGGGCGCCAATACTTTATATAGGAACAGGAGAGCATATAGATGATCTGGAAAAGTTTGATGCAATCCGTTTCTTATCTCGCCTCCTAGGCATGGGAGATTTGCAGACTTTAATTGAAAAGGCAGAAGAAGCCGCTAAGGGAAAGGAAAAGAAGATAGAGGAGACAGCTAAAAAAATGCTTTCTGGAAAGTTTACACTGCTTGATATGTATGAACAGATGGAACTTCTTTCTGGCATGGGCCCCTTCCAGAAAATTGCTGATTTGTTGCCACTGGGAGGAAAGTTAAAGGATGAAGATGTTTATGAAACTCAAAAGAAATTGAAGAAATTCCGCATTATAATGGATTCAATGACGAAAAAAGAGTTAGAAAATCCAAATATAATAAAGTCATCACACATAAAAAGAATAGCAAGGGGGGCAGGAGTAGAAACAAGAGATGTTAAAGAATTGCTGCGCCATTACAATATGTCCAAAAAATTAATGAAAAGCTTCTCCAACAAAAAAATGCAGAAAAAATTAATGAAGCAATTTGGATTGAAAATGTAAGACATATTCGCAAATCATAAATTATGCAAAGTATTTTTTAATTCATGAAATGGACTTGCATCTTCATTTCATTTCTTTTGCTTCTATCTTCATTTAGCGGTTCTTTTCAAGTTAGTAATTCTTGCCATTTGAGCGAGAATGGAAAGATTTTGTATGTTGGTGGAAATGGCGAAGGCAATTACACGAGCATTCAAGATGCTATCAATGATGCAAAAGATGGCTACACAATTTATGTTTATCCTGGCATATACAATCAAACATTTGTATATCCTGAATATTTCAATGCAACCGTTGTAGCTGTTGTTAATAAAAGTGTTTCATTGATAGGAATGATTGAAAATGGAGAAAGACCAATTATAGATGCTGGAGGAAAAACAGGTTTTTTAATACTGGCAAACAATTGTACAGTTGAAAAATTCAAATTCATGCATGCAGCAATCGGTGTTATCAACTGTGCGAATATTTTAATCAAAAGCAATGAAATAACAGCTAAGTTCGTTGGAATATCAGTGGGGAAATCAACAAATTTTGCAATCATCAATAATAATATCACAAATTGTGGTTCATATGCAATGGAAATACTTTATCACCACCAAAATAAGAAAGGCAATTTTACAATTTCTCATAACAGAATCATAGATAACGGATATGGAATCCATGTAGGATATAATGATAACGGTAATATTTCATTCAATTATATTTCCTCCAATGAGGAGGGAGGGATATCTCTTATTACATGTAACAACATCTCTATATTCAACAATACTATAGGCTATCACATATACCCAGGCATACAGCTAATGGAATGTTCTAACTGTACTGTAGCTAAAAATGAAATTTATGGAAACGGAGCTGGCATTATGCTCCAGGCCATTACACACTGGTGGGAACCTGCTCATAATAATATTATAACCAGAAATAACATTTATTCGAATAGTGTCGGAATATACATAGAAATGTTTGTCGGAGAGAACTTTATCGCATACAACAATTTCATCAATAATAGAAAAAATGCATATTTCTGGTATGATACATATACATATCGCAACACCTGGCTTTATAATTACTGGAGTGATTGGCATTTGCCGATTCCAAAGCCAATAATAGGACAATTTATATTTGATGTAGGTCCATTTGCTTTCACCATTCCATGGCTTATGTT
>JAPDJQ010000012.1 GCA_029259015.1 Thermoplasmatota archaeon
CAAGTCATATGATCCAAAGCCATATGGAAATGTAACAAGCATTCATGTATGGGTGGAAAATGAAAATGGCGAAGTTGTCTTTGAAGCATGGAGAAACAATACAGAAATGTATTATGAAGGAGAATGGGTTACCGGCGAGAAATTATTGCATGGAAGAGGAGGAGCATTGTATTACATGCCAGATGATTTTGAGAAAGACATTCTATGGACTTCCAATGGCAAATATACAGGCATGGATGACGTAATTGAAGCGTTTAGCAAAGGATATGGTCTTGCTTTCTTCTCTGGACATGGAAGCCCTGGATTCTGGGGAGACCATTTGCCAGGTATTCCAGGCAATAGACAGCATGCACAGCTTGCAGGACTCGTTGTATCTCAGGTAAGACCGTATTTCCCATTCATAGGCTTTCCATTCTTCCCAATGAAAAAACTTGCTAATACAGATAAATGGCCAGTGGTTGTTGTTGGCGGCTGCCACAATGCTCTATTTAATGTTTCAGCGATTCCTACAGTGCTTGACATATTTTTCCTTATCTTTTTGGGTAAAAATCTCTGGATGCATACTTATGGCCAGCTTGTGCCAGAATGCTGGGCTTGGTATATAATAAAACTTCCAGAGACTGGAGCTATAGCTGCAATGGGCAACACTGGCTACGGATGGGGATGGGAAGGTGAATGGTGTACTGTGGGTGCTGGGGATGGCTGGATAACTTCTGAGTTTTTCAGGCAGTATGGTGAGAAAGGATATGATGTGCTTGGCACAGCTTATGCTCAGACCATAACCACTTACATACAGCATTTTAAGGAATTTACTTTGCCAGAATGCTGGTGGTATCCTGACTTAGGCTGGGACTGGATAGATGAGAAGACAGTGCAGCAGTGGGTGTTATTGGGAGATCCAAGCCTGAAAATGGGAGGATATCCGTAGATATTCACGAAAACAAGAAAAAATCCATCTTCCTCCTATATTATTTTTTATGGATTGCTATTTTCGGCAGTGTTAAATAGGATTAGAGGTTGGTATATATAATTGGTGAATTAAATGGGAAGTTATAAAATCGTTTGTATAAGGCGAGATGTCAGTAATAAGATTACAGGTGTTGGACTAGAAGATGGAAGTATACGCCAGATAAAAGAAATAATAGAGAGAATAAATAGCGAGATTGATAGTTTTTATACGTATCGCGATGGAAAACATGCAAAAATATATGCAAAACGAGGAGAAGACACCAAAAAGTGGTATTTAACCACTGAGCCAGATAGCGCAAATGAAAATAATTTGGATTTTCTTCCATCTTGTAAGTGATAATCTTTGAGTCACTGCTCACAGAGCCATATTTATATGGTGAGTCAAGATGATGCCAGAGGGGGATGAGGAGACGGGAGAAATGAGATGAGTTAAAAAGAGTCTCCCCCGCCTCCATCTCATAATCAATATAGGGAGGAAGGAAAGAGATTCATATTTTATGCCTCAATAATAAATTCCATATGAGTATATAAATTGTTCTACCAGAACAATTTTGTTCAGCGAAAACAATAACTTATACTCGATATGTAGATATGGGGGAAGGAAAGAGATTTTATGTCCACGTGATGATGCCTCCAACAACTGTGTTTCCTTCCCCCGCATTGAGTGGCACCTTTAAAACCACAAATTTGAATTTCATTATTTATGTAAAATTAGGCAAGAATCGTTATTAGGAAAATAAGAAGATGCGACGGGGGTTTTAAATCCCCGGTTTGAAGCCGCCTCCGGGGTTCGAACCCGGGACCTCTTCCTTACCAAGGAAGCGCTATACCCCTAAGCCAAGGCGGCACAATCTTGTATTTAGAAGGGAATTAAAAATCTTTTTGGACAGGAAAAATTTGGTAGAGAAACTCGAAAATTCAGCATGATGCAATAAAGCCGATGAAACCATCCATTTCTTGATTTTTCATTTCACAAAGAATAAGTATTTTTTGTGCTTTAAGAAATGTGAGGAGAGAGAGGAAAAGAATAGCCCTGCAGCGCATACATCATCTTTTTAAGCAGGCAGAGAGAAGAGCATATGAAAATAGGTTGGATTTGGCAACTCGTTATGTTGTTCTAGCAAGAAAACTTGCCATGAGGTATCTGGTTAGGATGCCCAGAGAATATAAAAGGAGATTCTGCAAAAACTGTTACTTTTATTTGGTACCCGGTAAAAATTGCAGAGTAAGGTTGAAGAAACACAAAGTTGTGGTAACATGTTTAAATTGTGGAGAAGTTATGAGATATCCTTATCTGAAGGAAATAAAGGAGAGGAGAAAGAATGCTGGAAAAGATTGAGGAAGAAATAAAAATTTGCCGAAAATGCTCGTTGTGGAAAAACAGAAAAAATGCCGTGCCAGGAGAGGGAAATATTAATGCAGACTTAATGTTGATTGGCGAAGCCCCCGGAAAAACGGAAGATGAGATGGGACGCCCTTTTGTTGGTAAGGCGGGACAGCTTCTTAATGAAATTCTAGAAAAAAACGGAATAAAAAGGCAGGAGATTTACATAACAAATGTTGTGAAATGTCGCCCTCCAAACAACAGAAATCCTCTCAAGGAAGAAATAGAAAAATGTTTTCCTTATCTAAAAATGCAGATAGATATAATCAGACCAAAAATTATTGTGACCCTTGGCAACGTTGCAACATATTCCTTATTGCCATTGTATGGTTTTAAGCCTGCGTCCATAACTAGATTGCGTGGTAAGGTATTGAACAGCCCATTACATCAGATAAAAATACTTCCAACATATCATCCTGCGGCCTGCATATATAATCCAGAGTTAAAAAACGCAATTGCCGAAGATTTCGCTAAGGTGAGGGAATTATTAAACTTATAGATGCACACCATAAAATTTTTTAACACCTCTTATTATTCATTTCAAGCCGGCGTAGCTTAGCCCGGTAGAGCGGCTGACTTGTAATCAGCAGGTCAAGGGTTCAAATCCCTTCGCCGGCTCTATTTCTTATTTAAAAATGTCCGGGAAAAAATTTAAAAAGGGGGGCACAGGCACATTTCCTGCTGTTATCCTTGCGGCAGGAAAAGGAAGTCGAATGGGAGCGGATATTCCAAAACCTCTAATTAAACTTTTAGGCCTTACCCTACTTGAAAGAACGCTATTGACATGCAGAGAGGCTGGAATAAGTGAATTTTATGTTGTTGTTGGATATAAAAAGAGAGAAGTTGTGAAGCATATCAAGGAACTGATGAAGAAGTATGAGATGAGTATAAAGGTAATAGAGAACCCAGAATGGAAAAAGGGAAACGGAACATCTGTTTTGGCTGTATTAAAGTATCTGAAAAGCCCTTTCTTTTTATTAATGTGCGATCATGTCTTCGACCCGGAAATTGTTAAGAGATTTGTAGAAACTGCCAAATTTTCAGATACCTGTCTTTTAGCCGTAGATAAAAAAATCGATAGAGTGGTGGATTTAGAGGAAGCAACAAAAGTAAAAATGGAAGATGGTATAATAGTCAGCATTGGAAAAGAACTGGAGGATTTTGATGCAGTTGATATGGGCCTGTTTTTTTGCCAGCCATGCATTTTTGATGCAATTGAAAAATCGGTTGGAAAAGGAGATGCTTCTCTAATTGGAGGAATAAAGATTCTGGCAGAGGAAAAGAAAATTAAAGGTATAGAAGCAGAGGGAAAATTCTGGATCGATGCTGATACAAAAAGAACTCTCAAAGTAGCGGAAAAATTAATTCTCTCCAGCCTGATTAAAGATGAGGATGGTTATATTTCCAGATATATTAACCGCAAAATATCCACAAGAATTTCCAGAGTCATCTGTAATTTTAATATTTCACCAAATGCAATTACAATAGTCAGTTTCCTTCTTTCCATTATGGCTGCTTTACTCTTCATTCATACACAATATATTTATATTCTGCTAGGAGGCATTATAACGCAGGTAGCCTCCATAATAGATGGTTGCGATGGGGAAATAGCCAGATTAAAATTTCAGTCAAGCCCATTTGGAGCATGGCTAGATACAGTGCTTGACAGATATGCGGATGTTATACTTACTGCATCCATAACGTATGCATGCTGGCTTATTTATGAAAATGTAATAAGCTGGATAATTGGTATAGCAGCAATAACGGGTTTTATTCTAACAAGTTATACAAGAAAAGAATATGTCCTTCGTTATAACAAAAGCTGGTCAGATGACATTATGAGTAAATTATCCAGAAGGGATTTACGTCTATTTGGAATTTTTGTTGGTGCTGTTTTATTTCACCCTCTCGAAGCCATTGCAATTCTGGCAATAATTAGTCATGTATGCATAATCTGGAGTTTTATAAAGGAAAAACACTAGTTAACTATCGTTAATTTATGCGATAATTTTATTAAGTAATATCCAATTCAAAAGATGAGGGTTAAAAATGAAGAAAATAATCGCGGCACTGGTGGTAGGTGTATTTTTGTTTGGGGCAGCACTGGCAGGAGTCAGCAATCAGCAAGACACTGTAACAGTTGAGAAAAAAAATGTTATAGAGAAGGTCTATCAGTTCAGCCAACCAGAGATAAGAGAAAAAGATAACTATGCAATAGTATCCCTGGAAGGAACTAAATCTATAATGCAGGAAGGAATGCCAATTTTGCCAT
Source organism: Thermoplasmatota archaeon (assembly GCA_029259015.1). Classification (GTDB taxonomy): domain Archaea; phylum Thermoplasmatota; class E2; order UBA202; family JdFR-43; genus JdFR-43. The sequence continues at coordinate 4,626 of JAPDJQ010000012.1, forward strand.
ATAAAGTTGATGTAATGAGATTTCCTGTGGGCACTAAAATAAACGTGGAGGCAAAAGAGGGAGAAATAAAGGAAATAAAACTATCCAGTAAAATAAAACCATATCCAATGTTTACTTTACTCACAACCCAGGGAAAACTTGTGGTAAGAGAAGGCAGTGTGTATGAAAGTGACGAAGCATATCCAGAAAACTGGCTGGATTACAGAATAACCGTTGGCTTATACAATGGTGAAAGAGTAGCAACTCTCTCATTGTTCATCTATCCTTGCAGATATATACCTAAGGAAAATAAGATAATCTATACAGATAAGATAGATGTAAAAATTGATTATGATTTGCCTACTAAGCCATTATTCACAAATGATGAGTATGATTTACTTATTATCTCTCCAGATTCATGGATGGCTGATTTGCAGCCATTAAAGGAGCATAAGGAAAGCCATGGAATAAAGACAATTATAGTTGGCTTAAATGAAATTTATGGAGGCAAGTATTTTGCCAGCCAAGGAAGAGATGATGCAGAGAAGATAAAATACTTCATTAAAGATGCAATAGAGGAATGGGGCATCAAATATGTTATGCTCGTAGGAGGAAGAAAACCCGGTATAAAAGAAGAATGGCTGATGCCAGTTAGATATGTTCATGTCACATGGCCTGAAACAGGATATGTTGAAACTCGTTATATAAGCGATTTGTATTTTGCAGATATTTACGATGCCAACTATAGCTTTTCTTCATGGGATACCGATAGCAATGGCATATTTTCAGAATGGAGGAAGATGAGCAAACTGAAGGATGAAATAGATCTATACCCTGATGTTTATGTTGGCAGACTTGCATGCAGAAATAAGGCAGAGCTGCAGATAATGATTGATAAAATCATAAGTTATGAAAATGGAGAGGCAAGCAAAAAAGTTGTTCTGGTTGGGGGAGATACATTCGAGCCCGAGGGTATAGAGGGAGAAATTGTTTGTGATAAGGCTTTAGAATATCTGCAGGGGTACGAAGCTGCCAAGGTATATGCAAGCCAGACTGACCTCAATCCAAGAAATATAAGAAATGCTTTGGGCGATGGAGCAGCATTCATGATGCTTCATGGTCACGGAAGCCCAATCAGATGGAATACATGCAAACCCGATGAATTTGATAAGCGAGAAAGAGGACTATGGATATTTGATATACCTTTCTTTTTCAATGAAGAATATCCAATAACGATTTTCGGCGGCTGTCATACAGCAATGTTCAATATCAGCCTGACGGTTTTCAAATGGGCACCACCTGCCCCAGAGTGCCTCAGCTGGTGGTTTGCCCGCAAATATAATGGAGGAGGCATAGCCTCCTTTGGCTATACTGCATTTCCTGTTGGTACACCTGGAGAATCTGGTGATTTGGATGGAAATGGCATAAATGAACCCGATTGTGTGGAATCTGGCTATGGATATATGCAGCTTGGCTTATTTGAAGCGTATGGCGTGGAAGGAAAGGAATATCTCGGCGAGTGCTGGGGATATGCTGTAAGCAGATACGTGGAACATTTCAAAATACCATACGAGCGATGGCATTTGCATACCATACAAAGCTTTGTATTACTGGGAGATCCAAGTTTAAAAATAGGAGGATATTAGATTATTCAAGAATAAGCTTAGCAAATGCAGAACTATACAATTGATAGCAAATTTTGGAGTAAGTATTATTAATATATTGTTTATATATAATAGATCAAAATGAGAAAGAAAATTTTGGTAATAGGCATAATGGGTGTTTTGACGATGTCTGGAATGATCGGTGTAATAGAAGCAAAGAAAAATGATGGTATCACTATACAGGATGGGATATTGACATATAGTGCAGGACATTATCTAGAAGGGGAGTTGCTTACTGTAGGATACGATATCTTTGGCTACAATTATCAGGCACATTTGTTCAAAGGATATTACTGTAATGCATATCTGGGAGGATATGGTTTTCCACCGTATGAAGGTGATGATGATGCTTACTATCAGCGTTTAGTGAATGAGGGTTTCGCCGAAAACTTGCTAGAAGCAGAGTTATTAATGTCTAGAATACGGTACTGGGCGTACAGAGATATTCAATTATTAATGAAATGGAATGATGCTTGGCTAAGTAATAGAGATCGTGATGGTGATGGACTGCTAGATAGACACTATGGATATGATAGTTATATAGGATCAGGTGCGTGGCTAACCAATCATATGTGGGGAACATACGAATTAGACGGAAAAACATGTCCATGGAATTATTTTGTAAAAATAGTGGCAGTGCCTGAAGATGCAAAGTTAATTGAAGGCTATTGGTATACCGCTGAGGGCTCAGAAATTGGTCCAGAAATATGGGGTGCTTTCGCCATCATTCAGAAGATATATAACGATCCATGTATGAGGTATCACGTAATAGAATACTTGAGTCCCACCTCAGCAGGACTTGGATATTATAAGTAAAACCACTGATAGCCCTTTTCTATTCTTTTCCCTTCTTTTTACTTTCCTTTTCTAGTTCTTTTAATTCTTTTTCTTCTTTTTCTTTTCTTATTTTTTCTTCTTTCACGGCCTTTTCATGCTGCATATCTCCCTTCTTTCCTCTTAATCTTTGAGAAAGATTCTTTATTGCATCTTCTGGACCATAGCAAATCAGTGTATCTCCTCTTATTATCATTGTGTCTCCATTGGGGGCACCTATAAACTGTTCTTTGTCCCCTATTTTTCTGTATATGGCAAGAACTATGACACCTTCTTCATCTAATTTTAGCTCTCTCAATGTCTTGTTTTCCAGCCAGCTCCTTTCCTTGATTTTGAATTCTCCTATTGAATACCCTTTGCTTAGTCCCAAAATCTGTTCATAATCATAAATTTTTAAACTGGTAAATCTTTCCAGAGCTCTTTTAATAAGCCATCTCATTCCTCTATCCACCATTTTGGAACGAGCAAAAAGATATATCATGAATAAGCCAATAACAAGCCACATTGCTCTAATTGTTGCCTCTTCCCTAGTTTGCCCGACGAAAGTTAACACAAGAGTAGCCATTGCAGAAGCTATTCCTGCATTTCCAACAAATATGAGTATTCTAATAATTCTTCTCCTTACGGGGTGAGAAACAACATATTCTGATTCTGAAGTGGTGAAACCCGTGCCAGAAAAAGCTGATTGAGCCTGAAAAGTTGCCATCTCTCTTGACAATCCAGTCATTTCAAGTGCAACAGCTCCAATTCTGACTATTATTATCGAAATCAATATGACCATTAGCAGAGATATTAACGCTATCATTTTGCCCCATTTCTTTAAGGATATTTATTTAAGAATCTTTTTCTTTTTCCTTAAGAGTCAACAGATAAACTTTTTATCACAAAATCATGTAATGAAAATTTTACATATTGTAATTATGAAAATTTAAATATCACTATTCATTTTATTATAAATGAGGGAATGTAGAGAATGTGAGGAATGGAAGAAAGATCCCATACCCTATAATAATATATATTTTGGGATATGTAAATTGGATGGTAAAATTAAATATGAATTTCATAAGTGTGATGCATCACCATATTTATGATTATAGCTCATTCCTTAAAATGATAAAAATTTAAATTACCCCAATCGTCGTAATCTATTTCTCCATGAGTACCATTTGAGTAATCAACCAGATGCCATGCATATCTATAATTCATACAACTCTTATAATCAGCATATACCCACCATCCTTTCCGCCATGGATAATTGCAGCTTTCATTATCTATTCCAGGAAAATCACTTGAAAAGAGCCCCAAATTATGGCCTAGCTCGTGCATGAAAAGGCTTGCTGTTGCTGTTGTACGACTTGATTTAAGAACACGATATGCACGAATTGTTCCAATGCATACAACAAATGCATCCTGCTGGAAATTAAATCCTGCAATATTCTTTTTCCAGGGGTTTACACCACACAAAATGGCATAATGAAATATGCCATGTCTCCATCTATTTTTTATCCCGTGCAGGAAGTAATTAACATAAATGCTGCGTAAATTTGGCTCATATGAATATGGTATCTGTTCTCCTCCGCCCATGCAGCCATCGTCGATATGAAGCGTTATATTATGTTTTGAAAAAGCAGAGAAAAGATACTCTTTTGAAAGGAAAGGCATTTTATATGGCTTTGTGAAAATATTTTTTCCTTCCATCCAGTCTACCTCGACAAAAATATCTTTATGAAATGGGTCAGAAAGCCACTGGCTTGTTAACCATTCTTGTGTATTGTAAAGGCCATCATTATCTGGATCGAGGATAGAATGTTCTTCTTTTTTGAAAGGATCATAACCCCAGTAATCCTCCCATTCTATTGGCACACCATCATTGTCATAATCTTTGCCGTAATCACTGAGCATTGGATTTGTTCCATAAATAAAAGTTTCCTCCCAATAAGTCAGACTATCATTATCATAGTCATTTTGAGTGATGGTAAACCATAACTCACAATCATTTTCATCGCATACCCCGTCCATTACACCATTTGCATGACCATATCCATCTATGTCACCGCGAAAATCATCTCCTGTCCACTCTCCTCTTTTAATGTCATAAATTAGAGTTAAACTTTTTCCATTCCCCCCATTTATGTCGCATTGAACCTCATTTCCTCCTTCTTTCTTCCATAATTCAATTTGTATGGTAACATTTGCCACATCATCTGGCACATCCTGTATGGCCGTCCATTCAGGTCCTATGTCCATCACATTTTCCCATACTTGGCTTGTATTTGATAACTCATTAATCTTCACTTTAACAAAAAGGGATACGTTCTTTTCACAATCTATCGTTCTTATCCTCTTTATTTTCACAGAAACATGTACGTCTACGAGAGGATCCAGATCTTGAGATGCATTTTTCTTGTCAGTAATTTTTAAACTATAGGCAGGAAATAAAAAGAATATTAGAACGGCAATGCAGAGTATTCTGCGCATTTTCCATTGATGCATATGGACTAAATCTTTCCAATATTTATATTTATTCTACCGTTCCATACTTACATCTACAGCTGTTCTGACTGCTTCCACCATTTCATCTAACTTCATTCCATGTTTTGCTTGCTCATCCAGAGGTGGAACATGAATAAATCCTGCTTTTATTGAAAGATTATTTTCTCTAATATAATGCAGAGTGATGAAAAAGATGTAATTACAAAGATAAGTGCCAGCAAAAAAGGATTGTCTGGCAGGTATACCTTCCTCTCTAATCTCCTCTGTTATTTTGAAAGTTGGAAGGGAAGAAATAATAAAAAGAGGAGCTGTTACATTTATTTTTTCAATACCTGTCCATTTATTGTTTATGTAAATGCTCCTAAAATTAATTGCAACTTTTTCAATGCAAATCATCCTTCTATAATATGCGAGTCCGAGACTTATAATAATGGAAGGGTTGTATTTTTCAATGGCATTCATAATTGCTTCTTTTGCCATATTGTAATCTACTGGCAGGACAATGCCAATTATAGTTGCATTTTTTATGTTTGTACCATTTAATTCCTCTGCTATAAGTTCAGAAGGATTTATTTCATATCCGTTAAAAGGTTCAAAGCCAGTAATCAAAACCACTTCTGTTATTTCTTCCTTTTTCCCACCAATGTTTTGAAATAAAATGGTTAATAAGAGAAAAATGATGCAGAAAATGAATAGTTTTTTCAGTTTCATAAGCTTATATTGATATTCTTTATAAAAATTTCAGGACGGGTTTTGAGGCAACGCAAGAAATATCCTCATTTTTAAGTCAAGCAATTTGCAATTTGCAAAAATTCTTATTGTATAAAGTATTGCATATTAATGAGATGTGAGATTTGTGGGAAGGAGGCAAAACTCAAAAGAGCACTTGTTGAAGGTGTTGAAATGATGGTGTGCCAGGATTGCACCAGATATGGCATCGTTTTACCAGAGAAAAAACAACAAGGCACGCTGGCAGCGGCAGCAAAACTGAAGAAAAAACCCTTGCCATATTCAAAAGATGTTTTCGAAGAAATGAAACAGGAGCTGGTGCCAGATTGGGGAAGAAAAATCAAGGAAGCACGGGAAAGAAAAGGAATGAGTAGAGAGGAGCTTGGAGCAAAAGTTGGGGAAAAGACAACAACAATAGCAAAAATTGAAAACGAGGAGTTGCGCCCTCCAGATGAAACAGTTAAGAAAATTGAGAAGGTGCTTGAGATTAAACTTTTCCAGGAGATAGAGAATGCAGTTGTCAAGCACAAGGAAGTCAGACCTCTAACTTTGGGCGATTTGCTTAAAAATGCAAAGTGAAATAAAAAAAGCAATAAAGATTCTTAAAGAAGGCAAACTTGTAGTTTATCCTACCGATACTTTGTATGGGCTGGGGGCAGATATTTTTAATGAAGAAGCAGTGAAGAAAGTTTATGAAGTGAAAAAACGCCCTTTATCCATGTCGCTGCCCATTGCTCTTGCCAGTGTTGATGAAATAGAAGAATACGCCTTTATGAATGATTTGGCCAATAAGATTGCAGAAGAATTTATGCCCGGTGGTATAACCATTATATTAAAAAAGAAACGGAATATTCCAGATGTGGTAGCTAAGGAAAAGATAGCCATAAGAGTGCCTGATTGCGAGGTGGCTAGAGAAATAGCAAAAAATGTGCCAATAACTGCAACAAGTGCAAATCTGCATAAGAGGGAAAATCCTGTTACCATAGAAATAGCGAAAAAACAACTTGGCAATAGCATAGCCCTGTATATTGATGCTGGAAAATTGCCGGGTATTCCTTCAACAATAGTGGATGTGTCGGAAGGAAAAATAAAAATATTGAGAGAAGGGGCAATTAAGAAGGAGGAAATATATGGAAGAATATGAAAAATATAAGGAAGCTGGAAAAATTGCAAGAGATGCACTGTATATGGGAATAAAAAACATTAAGGAGGGCAGAAGCTATAAAGAAATTGCAGAAAAAATAGAAGCATATATACTGGATAGAGCCTCGCTTGCATTTCCAGTCAATATATCTGTTAACAGCACAGCAGCACATTATACGCCTTCCATGCATGATGAAAATGTTTTCAAAAAGGGAGATGTTGTAAAGCTGGATGTTGGTGCCCATGTTGATGGCTATATTGGTGATACTGCAAAAACTGTAGAAGTAGGCACAAAAAATTACAGCAGATTGATAGAAGCAGCAGAAAAGGCGCTTGAAGAAGCAATAAAAATCATAAGAGATGGAATTAAAATAGAAGAAATAGGAAAGAAAATAGAAGATAAAATAAGAGAATATGGATATAATCCAATAAGAAATTTGCATGGTCATTCTCTGGAAAGATACAAACTTCATGCAGGAATTTCAATTCCAAACTATCACTCAAAAAGCAAAAAGAGATTGAAGGAAGGCCAAGCTGTTGCTATTGAGCCATTTGTTACCGATGGAGTTGGCATAGTTGTAGATGGCGGCATAGGAAACATTTACAGAATAGAAAAAGATTCTCCTGTGCTCAAACAAATAAAAAACCGATTCAACGGCTTTCCATTTGCAGAGAGATGGCTTTACGACATATATGGTGAGAGCACACCTCTAAAATTATCCTTTTTCCTGAAGAGGAGGATGGTAGCACCTTATTTTAAGCTTGTCGAAATGAAAGGAGGCATGGTAGCACAGGTGGAACATACATTATACATAACCGAAGATGGCTGCGAAGTTCTTACAGCATAATTATCCTAAAAATTCGTTTATCTCAGCAACAATATCTCCTGCTTTTTCCATTTTAATATATTTTTTGAATCTTTTTGCCCTCTCATCCATAATAATGGCTATTCCTCTATCATCTTCTTTTCTTATAAGTCGCCCGATCGCTTGCATAATTTTTCTCACTGCCTGCGCCTCCATGACATATTTCCATCCATTGCCGTATTTTTCATCATAATATTGCTGCAGAGCATATTGCTTGGCTGAAGGGGGCGGATATGGTATGCCAACTATGATAACTATTTCAAGCTCTTCAGAAGGAAAATCTATGCCTTCTGCCAGTCTTCCGCCCATGACAGATAAAAATACACCTCCTTTTTGCTTGAATTTCTGCAACTTTTCCATTATGCTCTTTTGCCTTTCTCCTCTGTTTTCAACATAACATTCTCTGTTAATTTTTAATTTCTTCAGGAAACGATTCATGATAATATATGAAGGGAATAGAATGAGAATGTTCCTGTCCACAGAATTGCAGATTTTTTCTATCTGCTCCTTTATTTTATTCAGCATCTCTTCCTCCATATAGTATTTTGTTGTCACTCCTTCCATATAAAAAATTCTTCTGTTTTCTTCTGGAAAAGGAGAAGGAAATTTAGCTGTGACAGCATCTATTCCTATACTGTTTCTGTATTCCTCTAATGGCTGCAAAGTTCCAGACATATGAATGCTGCAATAAAAAGAATTTATAATGGAAGAGGCAAGAGAGGCATCCAAGCAGTATGCTTCAATCCTTACATTGTCTTCTTCTCTCTCAACAATTCTTACCCATTTCTCATTTAATGAAAGCCAGTGAAGAAGAAAGTTGCCAACACTCCTTATAAAAGAGCGAGGTAACATATTTTTACTTTCCTTAATATCTGCAATTATATCACCATAAGTAACCATTTTCTCTGCTATCTGCTGCAATATACTTTTATCTATGCCATCCTCCATCAGAGAATTTTCAAACCTTTTTTCAGCCAGGAGAGCATCATTGGTTTCGGAAAATTCTATTTCCTCTCTTAATACCTCAAAAATTTTTTTGAGGATATGCAGCAGATTGATTATATCTTCATCTCTTACCCCATATTCATCCGCTTCATTAATTGCTGCGTTCAATGTTCTCAGAGAAAGAGAAAAAGAGAGTAACTCCCGACAAAAATCTGGCAGATTATGGGCTTCATCTATAATTAAAATCGTTTCTTCAAATGGACGTGAATAAAGCATTGAGAATTTCTCTCTTAAAAATTCATCAAAAATATAAATATACGGGGCTATTATAATATCCGCTTTCTTTGCAAGCATTTTGTTCATCTCATAAGCACATATCTTGTATTTTCTACCATATTCGACAAGTTCTTCAGCAGCAACTACTCTATCGAATTTTAATTCATTTTTAATTAACAAAAAATTCTCAAAAAATATGCATCTGTTCCATTCCTCCTTCCCCCTCATTGCTTCAAGGCTGCGCTTTTTTCTTGCTGCGCAAAGCCTTGCCACATCCTCGTTACTCATATTTTTTTCCTTGAGGGATGGAATCGCATCAATGAGAAGGCATGTATTTGTCCTTCCCTGAATACTTACCGCCTTTAAATCCAGTTTTTCAGCAATTCTTTTTAATTCCTGAATTGCCTGTTTCTGTTGCGAATTTGTTCTTGTAAGGTATATGATGCCTTTATCATTTTCGGAGGCAAAAGATAAACAGGCAACCAAGGCACATATTGTTTTTCCTGAGCCAGCAGGTGCCTCCATTATCAAATGTTTCCTGTCTTTAAGGCAGTCAAAAATGGTTTGAACGATTTCTTCCTGATATCTTCTTGGCTTATACGGAAAGAGTTTCATTTCTCCCTTTTTATCTTAATAAGTTTTTCCAGCACATCTCTTTCATCGGGTGTCAGATCCATATCAAGAAGTTTTTGAATTTCCTGCCGGCTTATATCAACAAGCATTATTTGTCCGGGCTTTATTTGTCTTCCTACAGTAGCTCCTTCTATAGCAACCGCCACTTCCATTCCCTGTGTAGCTTTTTGTAAAGAACGCTTCTCCATTTGTATGCTTTTTATCTTGCCAACGCTTTTTCCATCATCTCTTATTAACTTCTGCCCAGGCCTTATTTCTCCTGCCAATACTCTTACACCAATAATTGCTGGCTTACTGACTCTAAAAGTACAGTTAGGCAGAAACATGATCATACCAGGATATGTTATCTCTTTCCTCCTTTCCTCCTCAATTTCCTTCTTTTTCTTTTCAAGCCATTCATCAAATTTTTCCAAAAGATGATAGATGACCTTATCTGTTATTATATCAACTTCTTCAATTTCTTCTGCTTCAGGCAAAATTTTAACATTGAATCCCAGAACAACTCTATTCAAGGGATTTGCATTTGTCTGCGCCTCAACAATATCTCTTTTTGAAATGTCTCCAACATCGGCCTTCCTTATTGAAATGTTCTTTTCTTTGAGCATGTATGCCAAAGCTTCTAAAGAGCCAATGGCATCTGCTTTCAATATTATCCCTTCCTCGCTTGTTTCAATATGGGCGCTCATCTCCTGCTTTATTTTTTTAATGTCCTCTTCCAGATTTTTAACAACTTTTATTGGCGCACCAGCAAATGTTTTTTCCAGATCTGGAGCAACAATTTTTACCCCACATGCTGCATGTGCTTCTTTAACATTTAAAAATCTATCTGATGGATCTCTTATTTCATCCAGTGGCTTTGGCTTCAGCAAAGCTCTTACAGTTGTAACAAATGGCTTGTCCTTACCACCGAGTACAATTTTATCTCCTTCTCTTATTATCCCATTGTAAATTATGGCATCCACTGTTGTGCCCAGCCCCTTCTCTTCCTTCACTTCCAGAACAGTTCCTTCTGCCTCATTTTCCTCCGTAATTAATTGCTTTTCTAAAAATTTCTGAGCCAAACCAATTAAAATCATGAGCAACTCCTTAACTCCTTCTCCTGTTTTAGCAGAAATTGGCACAATGGCAACATTTTTTGTAAAATCTCTTATCCTATCATATCTATCCGCTGAAAAACCCTTTTCATATAAGCTTCCAACCAGCTTATAAAATTTTTCTTCAAATTCTTTTCTTGTTGCTTCAATTTGCTTTTCCAGACGCTGACTTACGATTCCATCTACTTTTTTCCAGCCTGTTATCGCATCTATCTTATTTGCAGCAACCACAAAGGGCGTCCTGTATTTTTTCAAAATTTCTATGGATTCTTCCGTCTGCTGCATTATTCCTTCATTGATGTCAACAATTAGTATCGCCAAATCTGCTAAAGCCCCTCCCCTTGCTCTTAAAGTTGTAAAAGCAAAATGGCCTGGGGTGTCGATAAAAAGTAGGCCAGGAATCTTGAATTTTTTTCCTTTCAATAAATCGCCGCATATACTCTTTATTGCATCTATAGGCACCTCTGTAGCTCCTATATGCTGGGTTATTGCGCCTGCTTCTCTGGCAGCAACGCATGAGCCTCTAATATAATCTAACAGTGTTGTTTTGCCATGGTCTACGTGGCCAAGCACTGCTACTATAGGCTGCCTAATGTACATTTCAAGCAAGAAAGGTTTAAAGCCTATATAATTTTTGTTTTGATTGTATATTTACTTGATAGCGTAGATTTCTTTGTATATTGGTGAGCTTGTTATTTCCTGCTTCCTTTCTCTGAAGGCCTCTACCTTTTCCTTTGCCTCTATTGATTTCTTTTTCAGAATTTCTGCTCTTTCCCCTGTTACCTTATTCTCTTCTAGAATTCTATCTCTATGAATATGTGGAAATACGTTGTAAGTGCAGAAGGGTATGAGCCTAGAGCCAGCGAGATAATGTATGCTGCACCTCCTTACTCTGTTGACGTCATAATTATAATAATCCTGGAAATGCATCATGCCCAAGAAAAGAAAGCGATGATGGAATTTTCCAAGAGCACTATAATCTCCCCTCTCAATGATATCTTCCAGTATCTGAGATAATCTTTCACCAGTTGGCAACTCATCCTGCAGTATATATTCTGTCAGTTTTTTTGCCAAAGCTTTTCTCAAACTTCCATATTTAATCGCATCTGGGATAAGTTTCGCACCAAATAATGCTTTTTTAAGCATACTGGACTGCAGCTCATTAACATTTTTTATGAATCTGTCAACATCAACAAATTCAGTTATTGGAATGAGTTTATTCTTCTCCTTATCAACATATGCGTATGTGGCCATACCGCATTTCTCACTGTTATAAAAATGAACGTGTGGATCCTTGCCTATAATGTCTGCCAGTGCTGCCACAGTCGGAACAGGATACCAGGCTTCTATCCCAAAATTGAAAACTTTTTTCATCTCTTCCACAATATCTGATTGTACAACCCTGAGCTTTTCTCTATCTCCTTTCTTTATATGTCCAACTAAAGAAATTGGCTGGAAATTCACCCCTCTTATTCCTTTATCAATATTATGCATTGCAAATTTGACAATGTCTGGTGTCTCTTTCAAATTAAGCTGACTCACTGTAGGAACAAGCACAATGCTTCTTATCCCTCCATCCATATATGCTTTCAGGGCAAAAGGAGTTTCATAATGATTTTTGGGATTGCTCTTTGATGTAGGATGCAATCCATCAAAGGATGTGTAGATTGTTTTTAAGCCAGCTTTCACCCATTTTGAAACTTTTTCTATAGCAGATTGAGGATTCTCAAAATATTCAATGCCGAGAGAAATGGAATTTGTATTAAGCTGTACATGAGGTGAACCCAATTCTCTCGACATTTTTATTATTTCTGACAAATCGTCTCTTAAAGCAGGTTCTCCTCCTGTAATTTGTATTGGAGGAGTGTAACCATTAAATTCTCTTGCAACTTTTATTCCATTCTCTATTTCCTCAAGGGTTGGCTCGTAAATAAAGCCTGCTTTTTCTTCATAAAAAAAGCAATACCAACATCTCAAATCACATCTATTTGTTACAACAATATTGAGCAAGGCTGTGCTATTTTTATGTTGATTGCACAACCCACAACTCATCAAATCTTTAGTGTGTTTTATATTCGTATTTATCTCCGCCACGTGTTGCTCCGTTGGCTTATGTTTCATTATTTTTTCCCAGTATTCTTTGGTACCAATTCTTTCAATTGTTCCATTCTCTTTTGCAAGATAAACTATGCCATCTTTTTCGACATAAGCAGCATTTATTATTTCAGGTATGCCACTCTTTTTTAGAGAGATTTCATCAACACTTTTTGTTACTTCCAGTATTTTAAAACCATTCTCTTTAACAATCTCTTCTATCAACCTCATAATATTCCTACAATTCTTTTTTCAATATTTAAAATTTTTCTTATTTGCTGGATAGGATAAGAAATAGTTAACAATTGCTAACACAATCATTTCATTTGATAAAAGAATTGATTTTTTCAAAAATTTCTGCCATCTCAAAGGAAAAGAAAGCAAAATATAAAAATACAGGTTCATCTTTTATGGGGGAGAGACATGGTGAGAGTGGATTATGATAAATGTTTATACTGTGCAGGTTGCGTGGGAATATGTCCAGTAGATGCAATAACACTATATGAAACAAGAATTGTAATCGACGAGGGAAAATGTATATCCTGCATGACATGTGTCAAATTTTGCCCTGTAGGGGCAATGGAGGGATAAAATGAAAGTTGATTGTTTAATAGTTGGAGCAGGTCCCGCAGGCAGCATAGCAGCAAAGGAGATGGCTTCTCGTGGCTATGATGTGCTGGTTGTGGAAAAAAAGCAGGAGATAGGCCCACCTAAAAGATGTGCTGAAGGCATAACAAAACATGGCCTTGAAAATCTTGGCATAGAGTTGCATCCTTTATGCATTTCTGGAAGGATAAAAGGGGCTGCTCTGTATTCTCCTTCTGGCAAAAAGGTTACAATGGAAGGAGAGCAGATGGAAGGGTATGTGGTGGAGAGAAAAATATTTGAAAAGTGGCTGGCATCTGAAGCTATAAAAGCGGGAGCAAAGTATATGGTGAAGACTCAGGCAATGGGAATGGAGAGAATCAATGGAAAATGGAAAGTAAAGATAAAAAGCATTGATGGCTTACAGGAAGTAGAAGCAAAACTCGTTATAGGAGCAGATGGGGTGGAAAGCAAAGTAGGAAGATGGGCAGGATTGAATACTGTGAATAAAATTACTGATTATCACTCTGGCATTCAATTTGAAATGGCAAATGTGAAAATCAACGAAAAATACATCCACTTATTCTTTGGAAGAGATGTCGCTCCATTAGGCTATGCATGGATATTCCCTAAAGCATTTTCTGCCAACGTTGGCTTGGGTATATTGGAAAAAGGAGCAAAAATGAAAGCATATGACTATTTGATTAAATTCATTGAAGAGCATGAAGATATTTTCAAAAATGCTCAGCCTATTGAGATAAATGGTGGAGGTGTACCGGTAGCCCATTTTACAGAAATGGTTGCTGATGGAGTCATGTTAGTAGGAGACGCGGCCCAGCTTGTAAATCCAATACATGGCGGAGGAATAACTCGTGCAATACACTCTTCAATAATGGCTGTAGAAGTGGCGGATAAAGCTTTGAAAAAAGGAGATGTTTCAAAGGAAGTACTTAAGGAATATGAGAGGATGTGGGATGAGGAATATGGGGAAAAGACAAAGAAGCTCATGAAATTGAGGGCATTTCTTGAAAAGCTTGAGGATAAGGATTTTGAATTGCTGGCTGACGTTTTGCAGGGAGAAGATATATATGCATTGACTCAGGCTAAACTGAGCTTTTTGATTAAAAAAATTGTAACAAAGCCTGCTTTGCTTGGCTTAGCGAAGAAATATCTCATGGATTAAATAATGAAAGAGATGGTCGAATTTCGAAGGATGCATACTCATTGGAAGATTGCCACTATTTCTGTTTATATAATTACAAAAACATCCACTATTGCCTTTGATGCATTATGCTCATTGTACGCCATTACTTCTATAGTATGAAAGCCAGGAGATGTATCCAGCCTCCATTCAAAAGGAGGAGTATCATCAGTATACTGTAGCTCTCCATCTAAATAAAATTCAACTCTATTGGTGTTGGTAGCATTTATTTTTACATCACTCCATCCTACTACGCGTGGTATGCCTACCTGAATAAATGCTCTTCCAAATATTGATGGCATTTCCCTTCCAAAAATATATTGAAATAACCGATAAGGGTGAGAAAATAGCGGAACTATTAATTCAAGTTGAAGACATTTTAAATGAAGATGATTAATAATCTTTATCAGCAATCAATTTCATAATTAAGGGTTCACTATTAAATTGAGCTTTGACAGTTCTTTTAAAATGCGTTTTCCAATGCTTCTGGACTTCGTTTTTATTATGATTTCTCCTCCATGCTCCTCGATTAGAATGCCTTTATATTTCTCTATGAAGCTTTTCGCCTC
>JAPDJQ010000121.1 GCA_029259015.1 Thermoplasmatota archaeon
GCATATCCCATAATCCATACATCCTTCATCCCTTGCAACACCTTTAGGGCGTTTCCTTTGCAATTGAATGCGATTACATTTCCTATTGCACTAACTCCTCTATCCGTTCTTGCAGCATACTGAAATTTTGCTTGCTTCCTGTCTCTTATAATCTTTGTTTTTTTCAGTATTTTTAATATTTCTCCCTCAACTGTCCTCTTATTTGGTTGCATGGCAAATCCGTAGAATTTGCTGCCATCATACCCTATTTTCACTGCAATTCGCATAATTAAAATATAGATTTCATATTTATAAAAACATGAAAAAGGAATATCTAAATATCATATGTTGCCCTTACTGTCATGGAGAACTTGAGCTGGAAATAAAAGAAGAGAATGATGATGAAATAATCGAAGGAGAATTTTTCTGCAAAAAATGCCAGAAAAAATATGAAATAAAGGAGGGAATACCCATACTTATGTAATTTCATTCTTTTTAACCTTTGATATAACGACCGGAGGCATTAAATTTCCATGAGTGGGAATTTTATCGACTTCTTTTATTTCTATAAGAATATCTTTACCAAACTTTTCCTCATACTTTGCTTTAATTTTCTCGTAAATCCTTTCCAGTTTATCTTTTTCTTCGCCTCCTTTAGGCACAACAAGAATAACAATCCTCCGTTCATCTTCCTGCACAATCTGAAATTGCTTTATACCATAGAAATTTTCTTCATTCATGACTTCACTGGGAATATATGTGAAGGATAGAGGCGGCACCAATTTTCCATCTGGAGTTATAATTGCATCTGCTCTCCGTCCCTCTATCGAGCCTATACATTCTGTATTCATTCCGCACGAGCATTTGCTATCTCCTTTCCTTATAAAATCATCCATTCCAGCGTATCGAATAATGGGTGTCCCCTTTCCATATAATCTTGTTATTACAGCTTTTCCAACTTCTCCTTCAGCAACAGGCTGCATATTCTCATCTAAAACTTCCAGATAAACCATATCAGAGTGCAGATGATAGTTTCCTTACATTCAAATGCTATAGGCCCTCCTTCTGTTGATTCATATACATCAAAAACTCTCGCATTAAATGCCTCTTCAATATATTTTCTAGTGTATGGATCAAGCACAGCTCCAGAAGAGGAAATATATTGGGGGGAGATATCCTTTCCTATTCCTTCCTCCATTTTTAAAGTTGCCAGTATGCGCAAAATGCCGGGATAGCCATTCAGAAAATCTGGCTTAAACTCATTTATTTTCTCTGCCATTATTCTTGGCTCCTCACCAATATCAATTATCTGGAGATTTTTTATTGATAAAGCTTTCATAATGAAAGAAGGCAATGGGGACACAAAGGAAGCATATCCAGCAGTCCCATAAGCCATATCTCCAATTACAGTAATCCTCGTTTTATTCCATTTTGCATCATATGCCTTAAGAATGCGCACATAGGCGATAATATTTCTTATAATGGTAGAATAGTCTGCATATATTACAACAGGTTTTCCTGTAGAGCCTGAGGTAGACAGCTTTTCGGCTCTGGATATGTTAAAATTTTTTGGAACTATTCCATCTGGAAAATTTTCTCTTATGTCCTCCTTTGTTATCACAGGTAGTTTTTCAATATCCTCTATGCCTTTTATGTCATCTGGCCTTACACCCGCTTTTTTATATTTTTTATGATAGACAGGAACAGAATAAGCATATCTTATAATCCTCCTCAATCTTTTATTCTGGAGTTTTTTAATTTCCTCTCTGGTTTTCCTCCATACTATATCGACATCAAAAAAATAGCCCTTGACAAGCTGCAAAAGTACGGCAGTATCGATCATTGCCTATATTATATCATATATTGAATATAAGGGCTTCCATTTTTTCTTCAGCTTCGTTGCCAGCATTATCATATGCTATTGCCTTTATTTCGTGCTTAAAGAAAGCAAATTCATCCCATAACCACTCATATGGCTTGTTTTTCAATTCCACTTTTAACTCATCATCTATATATATCTCTATTTTGGAAATGCCAGACAATATGTCAGATGCATCTATTTGGAAGGTAATTTTTCCAATTATGACTGTGTTCTCCATTGGCATCACTTCTCTATCTGCGATATAGAGATATTCCCCTGGTCTTTCTATAGAAATTTCAGGAGGCTCGTTGTCATTTATTTCTACCTGGGCTATTTTTAAAAGAGTTCCAACGACAAGCTTTGTAACTCTTGCATCATATTCTAAATCCATCTTATCTATTGTATCCTCTGAGGAATGATAATAGTCATTGAATTGATACTCATGGAAAAATGCTGCATCATATCCATGCTGTATGAAAGGCCAGTGATCGCTGCTTGCTCCTGCATTGTATTCATGGATGGTGAGTCCTAGGCTATATTCTTCCGCCACTTCTCTTGCCACATTTGCAATCCATTTTGAGTCCTGTCTGTCATAAACCACGACATTCTCTTTGCCAGTTTCATCTCTAGTATATCCAATCATATCTGCATTGAGCACAGCAACAATTGCCATATTTTTTTCGTAAGCATGTGATGCATAACTATAGCTCCCAAGCAATCCTTCCTCTTCTCCAGAAAATGTAATAAATCTTATGGTATAAGTTAACTTGATATCATCCTTATACCGACTTATTGCCTTTGCTGCCGCCAGCACTGCAGCTGTTCCAGAGCCGTTATCATCTGCTCCGGGTGAGGAAGGCACGCTGTCATAATGAGCACATATTATCACGCTATCCTCACTTTCTCCAGGAAGGATGGCTTCAATGTTTCTATCTTCATATCCTCCATAACTCCAGTTTATGAAATGGGTTTCGTAGCCATAGCTTTTCAGTTCATTGTATATATAGTTGCCAGCATTCCAGCACGATTGCTGCCCTGTCACACGGGGACCAAATTCCTGCAGAGTTTGAATATAATTTGCAACCATTTCCTCATTTATTAAATTCAAAATTCCTTCTACGTAATCATAGTTGATATCAACGCTTCTATTATCAGCATTATCAGCCAGAGAAAATGGCAGAAAGAATATTGCTATGAAGACAACGAGGATTTTCTTCATAGATAATGAATCTGTTTTCAGTATAAAATTTTATTGAGAACACCAGGATTTAAAAAGAATTGTAAGAAGGCTACAATTGTTAAACATTTCTTTCCCAATCATGACACAGCCTTAAACAATAACACTAAAATATGCGGATTTATATTAAGGCAGAGGGCTCGTGGTCTAGGGGTTATGACGTCGCCTTCACGAGGCGAAGGTCGCCGGTTCGAATCCGGCCGAGCCCATTTTTATATGAAATGACTGAAAAAGATTCATGTGTGTATTGATAAACAATCCAAAATGTTTCATTTAATTCTCGTAAAAATTAAGCCTAGAATGCCCAATGCCACGAATAGAATTGTAACAGAATATATGCCAATATCCGCCCATACGCCATATGTTAATCCCCACGAAATGTAAAATATGATACCAACAAATACTGCAAGCAGGGACAGCACTAATTTTACGCTTATCTTAAATTCTTTTGTTTCAGCCATTTTTATCACTTATTAGGTTAAAGATAGTGGGAGCACTGGGATTTGAACCCAGGTCAGCGGGTCTCTTCTATGGGTCATCGCTCCAGTTATTCTTCATATCTCGGATGACCCTCTTTTAATCATCCCCATAACTGGAGCCCGCTATGATCCCTGGCTACACCATGCTCCCACGCTTTGTAATATCTAATTTCATTTAAATTTTTTATGGCTATTTTGGCATCACAAGAATTAATGGATGAATGATTTGATGAATATTTCTTTCCGCCTTAAGCATGAATATAATAGCCAAATAACATTCCATTCATTTTTCAAAAATTCTTGAGCTGTTCCAAAAGCAAATTATTTATGTCAGGTCTTATTTATTATCGCTCCATACGAAGGCCTCTATGACAAAATGAGTAGAGGTGCAAGCATGGAGCAACAGCGGCATCTTCGGGCCCCTGCGAGAAAAAAGATGATCGTCAGGTCAACCCAGATGCCGCACACTTTCCATTGCTTTTATTGCAAGAGTTAAAAATTCATTCATACATGCTTCCACGCCATGTTTTCTTGCTATTCTGACGAATTCCCCATTTATCTCTTCTATTTCTGTTTTTCTGCTCTTTAGCAAATCCTGAAGCATTGAGGATATGTTGTCTGCAGTTTTTTCTGCAACCTCTTTTGTTTTGTCTATGATTTCTTCTCCAATTTCAATTCCTTCTGCTCTGGCTACTTTAATGCATTCTCTGCAGATTTTTTCCAGCAAAATTTCAGCATTTCTATTTTCAAGCAAAAAACCATTCTTGCATTTCAGTAATGCAGTTAAGCCGTTGATGGCTGCATTAACCACTGCCTTCCTCCATATCTCATTTTTTATATTCCTGCTAATCTTTGTTTCTATTCCGCATTTGTTGAAAGCTTCTGCTATGTTCTTTATCCTATCTGTTATTTTGCCATCTATTTCTCCTATAATTGTTTCGCCAACGCCAGCATGACGTATTTTTCCATATTCAAGAAAAGTTGCACCATGACTTGTTACCCCTCCAATGACATATTCATCGCCAATAACCTCTGCCAGTATTTTCTCATTTCTCAATCCATTTTGAAGAGAAAGAACCGGCATCTTACCAAATTTTTTTAAAATCTCTCCCCCAGCCTTTTCTGTGTCATATGCTTTCGTTGTTAAAATAACGATATCATATCTGCTTCCGTCCCATTCTGTTTCTGGATAGAATACTCCTTCTGTTATTCCCTCGATTTTTAATCCTTTTTCTTTAATTGCTTCCATATGCTTTTTTCTTCCAACAAGCAAAACATCGTGATGTGTTGAAAGCAAAGCCCCGAACAGTGAGCCGAGAGCACCTGCACCGAATATTATGAATCTCATTACCTAAAAAATGAAATATAGTGTTTAAATTTTTGGTAACAATGGAAATGATTCAAAAATGAATAATGGGAAAATATGTTGCAATATTCTGACACTCATTCATTTATTGTGAAAGAGCTAAGGCATGGCATCATCAAGTTAAAGTTTCTCTTATGTTTTTCAAATTTTCTTAACAAAAACTTTATATAATATTATCTAATTTGTGATAACTATTGTATTTGTGATAAAATGGCGGAGAAAGTGAGGAAGAAGTTAGGAGAGGTGCTTAAGCAGTGGGGTTTTGGAGAGATAGAGGCGGATATATTTGCTATTCTGGCCACAAAAGATAAGCTTACTGCAAAAGAAATATCTAAAGAAGCAGGATGTGCCTATTCAACAACTATTAACTCGTTAAATAGTCTGAGGAGAATGGGATATGTTGAAAGGACAAGAAAAAACAGGAAATTTGTTTACTCTGCCAATCTTGATTTTGTTAAAATAATTGACAGGGAAATTAATAAAATTTCAGGTCTACTGAATGATTTGAAGCAGGAGATTCACAAACTCGGAGGGAAATACAAGGAAGGAATAAAAGAACTTGCAATAAAAGTCGAAAAGGCTCTAAAGTATCTTGAGAAGAAAAAAAATGTGAAGGAGGGGGTAAAGTGAAAACAGTAACAGCAGTGAGCATACTCAAATCAACCATTGGAAATCCTGTTGTAAGAAACGTCCTAAAGCTACTCAGCAAATACTGCGAGAGAGACGGAAAGAATAGAATAGAGGTTGCTATAGAATTATTTACGGGGAAGAGAGAAGATGCCTGCACTGCATGTAAGGTTGCAGCTATTCTGGTAAGAAAAGTTCTGATAAAAGGTGGAGAGGCTTTTGGGCTTAGTGAGGAGGAAATCAAAGAAAAATTTAAAGATTCGTACTGGGCAAAAGCACTTGTTTCCACAATAAAGGGTATAGCATATTTTGGGGTGCGCCGCCCCTTTACAGCGGGCGCTCCTTATCAAATAGTATGGGATGTTACAACAGCATGCAATTTGAAATGCAAGCATTGCTATTCCACATCTGGCAAAAAAGGAAAAGATGAGCTGAATACGGAAGATGCAAAAAGAGCGATAGATATCATGGCTAAAGCTGGTGTAACAATTCTTGCATTCTCAGGAGGAGAGCCACTGGTGAGGCCTGATATTTTTGAGCTGACAAGATATGCTGCAGATAAAGGCATGTATGTTGCAATGGCTACAAATGCAACACTCATAACGAAAGAAGTCGCAAGGAAAATGAAGGAAGCAGGCGTGCAGTTTGTTCAGATTAGTTTGGATGGAGCAACTCCAGAAGTTCACGATGAGTTCAGGGGTGTGAAAGGAGCTTTTGAGAAAACAGTGAGAGGAATAAAAAATTGTGTCGAAGAAGGCTTTTTCGTTGAGGTATCCACGACAGCAACTCATTTCAATTATAAACAGATTCCGGAGATAATTGATTTGTGCGAGCAACTTAGGGTAAACTGGTTCATGGTATACAATTTCGTTCCCACAGGAAGAGGGAGATTTATTGTGGAAAATGATTTGACACCTGAAGAAAGAGAGGAGTTACTCAAGATGTTATGGCAGCGACAGAAAACATCCAGTGTGCAGATTCTTTCAACTGCCCCGCAGTTCGCAAGAGTGGCTTTGCAGCAGGAAGAAAATATTGGTGGAGACGGAGTTGTAATACCCACGCATTTCTACAATCCAAAGCTTCACGGCCAGCTGTTAAGTCTGGCAGAATTTATAGGAGGGTGTGGAGCAGGCAGATTTTATCTGGCAATGAAGCCCAATGGCGATTTGCAACCATGTGTATTTTTCCCAGTAAAAATAGGAAACATTCTGGAGGATGACTTTGAAGAACTCTGGAGGCATAACAAGTTGCTTGAAGAACTACGAAATAAAAATTTGATTAAAAAATGTGGAAGCTGCAAATACCGCTACTATTGCGGTGGATGCAGAGCAAGAGCATATGGCTACTTCAATGACCATCTTGCTCCAGATCCAGGGTGCATCAACAATAGGGAATTTTTTGAAAAAGTATTTGAGATGGTAAAAGAAGCATGAAAATAGATGTTCTGTTGACATGTGACAGAACTTTGATGAGCAATCATCATGGCAAAGAATTTTTAGGATTCGGAACAAGCGCTCCCCCTAACTGGATTCCAGAACTAATATTCAGGCAACTTTTCTTTCCAAAAATGAAAAAAGTCGATGGCTTGCCATGGCAGGCACCTTATGGACTTCGCAAAATAGAAGCAAAGCTAATTGATGAAGGAATAGATGCAATTGTTGTTGATCCTGATGATCTGGCAGGATATAAAGCAAAGGTTATTGGCATTTATGTTATGGACGCTTTTGGATGGGGTCCATCCTCCACGACATTTGCAGGTATAATGAAAACAGGAGAACCATATCTGGCTAAATACTTCAAAAAATTATTACAAAGCAAAGGATACAAAAAATTGAAGGCGCATGGGGCAAAAACCATTGTTGGCGGCCCTGCAGCATGGCAATTCCGTTTTAAACCAGAGTTTCTTGATGAATATGGCATAGATTGCGTTTTTGAAGGGGAAGGAGAAATGGCAGTCCATTTAATCAAGAAAGCTTTGGATGGCGAAGAATTGCCAAAATTTTATAAGGAGAGTAAAGTGCCAGCAATAGAGGAAATCCCCGAAATAAAAAGAGCTTCCGTAAACGGACTAGTGGAAATAGGCAGAGGTTGCCCACGTGGCTGTAAATTTTGCTCTGTAACTCTTCGCCCCTTAAGATGGTATCCATATGAAAAAATTGAAAAGGAGATGAAGGTGAATGTTGAAGCTGGGGTTAAAGGAGGGATTTTGCATGCAGAAGATGTTTTATTATATGGGCAGAGAGGAGTTATACCCAATGAGGAAAAAATAGTAAAGTTAAATGAGATGGCAAAAAAATACTATAATATCATTTCATGGAGTCATGCTTCTTTTGCTGCTGTAGCTGCAAAGCCAAAAATAATTGAAAAAGTTGCAGAGATAATATGCGACGAAAAGCAGAGATGGTGGGGAGCAGAAATGGGAATCGAAACAGGCTCGCCTGAACTCATTAAAAAAGCAATGCCAGCAAAGGCAAAGCCATTCAAGCCGGAGGAATATCCAGAAGTTGTAAAGCAGGCTGCTGGCATTATAACTGATAATAATATGATACCTGCCTGCACACTAATAGCTGGATTGCCTGAGGAAGAGGAGAAAGATATAATAAAAACCATAGAACTCATAGAAGATTTAAAAGACTTCAAAAGCTTAATAGTTCCTTTATTTTTTGTTCCGATGGGTAAATTAAAAGAAAAGGATTGGTTTAGGAAAGAGGAAATGAGCGAATTACATAAAGAACTATTTATAAAATGTATGCTTCATAATTTGAGATGGGTAAAGGAAATAACAAATGATTATTTCCGAGGTAAAAAAGTTCATTCGATAATTAAGCCATTCTATATTCTATTTGTTAAGTTAATCGAATGGCAGGCAAAGAAAAAAGGAGTATTAGAATAAATTTGATATAGATGATATGTTATAAAAACATGTATTGTCTGATTATAACAACCTGTAAGCCAGAAGATGAAAAAAGGATAATTGATGCATTGCTGGAAGAAAAACTGGTTGCATGTATAAATTCATGGAGTGTTAATTCTACATATATATGGAAAGGGAAGGTTGAGAGAGATGAGGAAAAGATATTATTCATAAAAACAAAAAAGGAGAAATATAAAGAAGTGGAGAAGAAAATAAAAGAAGTGCATTCATACGAAGTGCCTGAGATAATATGCATTGAAATAAAAGAAGGCAATGAAAGCTATCTCAAATGGATTGACGAGGTAGTAAAATGATAATTACGTTAACAACAGATATCGGCTGGGAATATGCAGCGGAGATGAAAGGTAAAATTCTTTCCATAAATCCAGATGCAAAAATCGTGGATATAACCCATGAAATAATGCCGCAGAACATAAGGCAAGGGGCATTTGTTTTATATTCGATTGTACCTTGTTTTAAGAAAGCAATCCATATAGGGGTTGTTGATCCAGGGGTGGGAACAGACAGAAAAGCAATAATTATAGAATGCAAAAATGCATATTTTGTTGGTCCTGACAACGGCTTATTTATCCCGGCTGCAAAAAAACTTGGCATTAAAAAGATATATGAAATAGAAGTCAGCAGAAAAGCCAGCCCTGTTTTTCATGGAAGAGATGTTTTTGCTCCTGTTGCGGCTAAATTATCAGCTGGAATTAAAGCAGAGGAATTAGGTAAGGAGATAAAGAAATATGTTGAACTCGATTTTGGAAAAGCTACTGTAGAAAAAGGAAGAATAAAGGGAAAAGTGCTTTTTATCGATAGATTTGGAAATATAATAACGAATATAACAAAAAAATATCTCAAAACAAAAGAATTCCATGTTAAAATTGGGGTTGTGGAAAAGAAAGTTAAGTTATATCCTTCCTATGGATACGCTAAAGAGGGAGAAATACTTGCTGTTATAGGGAGCAGCGGTTTCTTAGAAATTGCAAGAAGAGAGGGAAATGCGGCAAAATATTTTAACGCAAAAGAAGATATGGAGATAGAAATGTTTTTTTAATGTTTTTCTATTATGTCTTATGAAAAAGTTAGTAGCTATATTGTTGGCAAGTGTGTTAGCTTTTACAATATCTATAGCAAACAACAGCAATTCTGTCGCTACTGCTGTACATTTCTCAGACATAGAAATAAAGGAGAACACCGAATATGTTAACGTTATTGTGGACGATTGCAAATATTTACGTAACGACGGTTATCCAATGCTTCCATACTATGTAAAGACATATACATTTCCAGTGGGAACAAAAATAGAAGAGATAAAGGTTGAAGCAAGAAATGTGGAAACAATAAAATTGGACAAGAAGATAGCTCCGGCTCCTCCAGCAGTGCCATTAAACATGAAGATTGATAATTACAGAGCAAAGGAAGGGGAGATTTACAGCAAGGATGTTTTTTATCCGGAGGATTGGTATAGTTACAGAATAGGAGTTGGAATCAAGGATGGAAAGCGTGTAGTTTTCCTCAGCATCCATTTGTATCCGTTAAAATACAATGCCGTGAGAGATGAAGCATTGTATGCGCATGATATCAATGTTAAGGTTGAATATGAACTGCCTGTAAAGGCAATGTTCACAAATGATGAATATGATTTGCTCATCATATGTCCAGAAAAATTTGTTGATGAACTGCAGCCATTAAAGGAGCATAAGGAAAGCCATGGAATAAAGACATTGATTGAAACTGTAGAAAGCATAACATCAAGCTATAGTGGCAGAGATGATGCTGAAAAAGTAAAGTATGCAATTAAAGATGCAATTGAGGAATATGGCATAAAATATGTGATGCTCGTTGGAGGACTTGATTCACCGATAAAAAGCGATACATGGCTTGTTCCAGTACGCTATAGCCATTTGGACGATCAGGCTGAAAAGGCATATCTTACAGATTTGTACTTTGCAGACATTTATAAATATGAAGACGGAGAGCCAGTCTTTGATGACTGGGATAGCAATGGAAATGGAGTCTTTGCAGAATGGAGTATGAGAGGAAAGGATGTGCTTGATTTATATCCTGATGTTTATGTTGGCAGACTTGCATGCAGAAATGAAAAAGAAGTCGAGATAATGGTGAACAAAATAATATACTATGAGGAAAATGCTGCTGGAAGCGAGTGGTTCAGGAGAGCCATTCTTGTTGGAGGAGATACATTCGATGACACAGCAACAACCAATTTTTATGAAGGAGAGGTTGCAAATCAGGTATTCTTTGACAATCTACCATCTGACTTTGAAGCAGTAAAGGTATGGTATTCAGAAGGAAACATGAAGCAAAGTAATGTTGTAGATGCCATAAGCCAGGGAGGAGGCTTCCTGCATTTCTCCGGCCATGGAAGTCCTGGAGAATGGTTGGCAAAATCATTTGAGGGTGGAAAATCAAAATACATCTTGGGCTTGGACATATATCACATGCCTCTGCTTAAGAACGAAGGAATGTATCCTGTTACTGTAATAGGCGGTTGTCACAACAGCATGTTCAATGCAACACTATATGATAGCGTTACAGAAATTATCAAATCCATAATCCTGAAGTACATACTTGGTAAGCCATTTACAACTTGGTACTGGATACCTTGCCCAGAATGCTTTGGATGGTTCATTGTGAGGCAGCCAGCGGGAGGAGCAATTGCTTCTCTTGGATGTACTGGTTTGGGATACGGTTCTATAGGGGATTATGACGAAGATGGTATCCCAGATTGTGTTGAATATGTGCTTGGATGGGCAGAGGTGCATCTGGCCAAATTCTATGCAGATGGCATAGATATACTGGGAATGACCCATTCAACGGTGCTAACAGAATACATAAACACATTTGATTGTAATGGTGACAGAACAGACAGAAAAACTGTGGAAGAATGGGTATTGCTTGGAGATCCAACCCTCAAAATCGGAGGATATGAGTGAACCCTCTTTTCCCTTTTTATTTAATAAAGGGTTATTTTTTCGATGTTGAACGATTAAGACAGAGTGAAGAAAAGATTGAGAAATACAGGCAGAAATGTTTCAGAAAAGTTCTGAAACTCGCAATGAAAACACCATTGTATAAAGAAAAATATAAAGGCATAGATGTGAATAAAATTACATTAGACAATATTGAAAAACTGCCAATTTTAACGAAACAGGATTTGAGAAAACATTTTCCCAATGGCATAGTTCCAGAAGGCTTCAATGTTAAAAAAGCACATATTGTCAGCACCTCCGGCTCAACAGGACAACCAGTTTCCGTATATACTGATTTTCACACAATAGTTAAGGCATTGATGGGTTTTATAAGAGAAATAAGAGAATATGATATAAGCTGGAGAAAAGATAGAATGACAATAATAGCAGATTTAACACCTGGAAGTGCGGAAGAGGCATATTTGAATCAGACCGCTATTCCAAATTTAAAATCAATTTTTTCATTAAATAATATGCAAATCCTCCATGTAGGCGAAGATGTAGAAAAATTAATCGAAAAAATTGACTCATTCAAACCAAAATTCATTGGAGGATATCCAGGTGTGTTAAGAGCTTTGGCTGTATTGAAAAGAAAAGGATATGGAAAAAACATTGAGCCAGAAGTGATTGCTTCTTCAGGAGCAGTTCTGGATGAGTATACAAAAAAATATATTGAAGAAGCATTTAATGCGAGAGTTTTTGATGTTTATGGCTCAACAGAAGGGGGGCCTATAGCATTTGAATGTAAAAAAGGAAACTATCATATTCATCATGACATGGTTCATGTTGAATTTTTAGATGATAATTTGCAGCCAGTTGAACATGGAAAGCCTGGCCACATAGTTGTTACAAAGTTATATGGAAGCGCTACACCAATAATAAGATACAATGGTTTAAATGATTTCGTCATGCCCCTTGCCAAAAAATGCAACTGCGGCATAAATGCCCCCCTAATAGAAAAAATTGGAGGAAGAAAGGCAGATTCAATTGTTTTGCCAAGTGGAAAAATAATTCCTCCTTCGTCCATAACTGGAATACCTGCAAAGGTTATGGAAAAGATGGATACCAAGAAAATTTTGCAATTCCAGATATTGCAAAAAACCATTGATAAAGTAGAAGTTCTCATTGTTATAGATGAAGAATTGAGAAGTATAGGGCCGAGTGTTGAAGAAATATTCAGGGAGCTGAAAAAGAAATTTGAGGAAAGGTTTGATGGAGAGGTGGAAGTGGAGATAAAGGAAGTAAAGAAAATAGAGAAGCCAGCTAATCTTGATACCCCTCCTCCGGTTGTTACTTCAATGGTGAGAGTTGGATAGCCAAAAAGTTTTTTTTGTATACAGTATTACATTGGGATATAAATGAAACCTAAACGAGCGATTGTCAGTGTGTATGATAAAAAAGGATTGGAGGATTTCTGCCGATTTATGGTTGAAAAAGGTGTGGAAATATATGCAACTCCAGGCACAAAAAGGTATCTTGAGGAGCGGGGCATAAAAGTAAACGATACAGAAGAATATACTGGTTTTGCAGAATTACTTGGAGGAAGAGTTAAAACACTTCATACCCATATTCATGCTGCAATTCTTGCAAAAGACGAGCAGATAAAAGAAATTGAAGAGAAGGGAATAAAGCCAATTGATATGGTTGTGTGCAATTTCTATCCATATAAGCTTGGCATAGAAGAAATGGATATAGGTGGCCCAGCCATAACAAGAGCTGCTGCCAAAAACTGGAGACGAGTTGTAGTAATTTCTCATCCTAGTCAATATGAAATGGCCAAGGAATATTTTGAGAAAGGATTTGATGAGGAAATAAGAAAAAAGCTGGCTATGGAAGCCTTGCAGAGAACTGCCTATTACGACGCAATGATATTGAAGGAATCCGGCCTAGAATTTCCCGATGTATTGTGCCTGCCTTACTTAAAAAAGCAGGAGTTGAGATATGGTGAGAATCCTCATCAGAGAGGGGCTTTTTATGTTGAGGAGGGCGTAGATAAGGCGTGTATTGCCAATGCAGTCAAATTGCAGGGAAAGGAGCTTTCGTATAATAATATTTTAGATGCTAATCATGCAATTGAATGTGTTAAAGAATTCAGTGAGCCGGCTGCTGTAATAGTTAAGCATGCTACTCCATCTGGCATTGCCTGTGGGAAAACCATAGAAGAAGCATGGAAATATGCTTATGAAACAGATGTTTATTCTCCTTTTGGAGGGGTTGTTGCTGTCAACAGGCAAATAGGCAAGGAACTTGCAGAGGAAATGAGCAAAATATTTCTGGAAGTAATCATAGCGCCGTCTTTCAGCGAAGAAGCAAGGGAACTATTTGCAAAGAAGAAAAACCTCCGCCTGCTGGAGGTGAAGGGGCTGGATAAAGAAAAGAGAAGCAAGAGTATAGAAGTGAGGAGCGTGGAAGGCGGGCTGCTGATGCAGGATAAGGATGTGAAAGAGCCAGAGCCAGAAAGGTGGAAGGTTGTTACAGAAAAAAAACCAACTAGAGAAGATATTGAGTCAATGGTTTTTGCAATGAAGTGCGTCCGTCACATAAAATCCAATGCAGTTGTTTTTGTTAAGGGAAAAAGAACTGTTGCCATAGGAGGGGGACAGACTGCAAGAGTTGATGCAACATTCATAGCCATTCATAAAGGCAAAGGTAGAATAAAAGATTCAATAATGGCCTCCGATGCTTTCTTCCCTTTCAGAGATGCTGTTGATGTTGCTGCCGAAGCGGGAGTGAGAGCAATAGTACAGCCAGGTGGCTCAATAAGGGATGAAGAAGTAATTCAGGCTGCAAACGAGCATGGAATTATAATGGTGTTTACGGGCCAGAGAAGTTTCTTACATTAAAAGTGAAGGCAGAAAAAGATGCATGAATGAAATGTTGCTGCCCTTTTGTTTCTCTTTTCAGATAAATCGTTAAGGTTTTATATCATTAAGAAAATTAGTGGTAGTAATGATGCATCAAGAAATATGCCTGGAGATAAACAATGGAAAAATTTTTATATGGCATGGTATTGTGCAGAAATTAAAATTTAGGGTGAATAAAGAGATATGTATCCAGGCATAATATCAATCAGGAGCAATGCATGCATTTTCATACCTATACAAATCCAGCCTTTTTATTTAGGAAAAATTCTCGAGCGGACTTTACATGAACTTCCAAGTTAAGGATAATTTATCGGAAGAAGAGATTCAGAAAGGTCTTAAAAACATTATCAAAGACGGCCTCACTACGCAGGCAATGCTCACGCTAACCAGCGGAATATTTCTGATTGCTTTTGCTTTAAAGCTAGGCGCATCCAATATGGTTATTGGTTTGCTTGCTGCAATTCCTCCTTTATCACAACTCATTCAGATTCCTGCAATTTATCTTGTTGAAAAGTTTAGAGTGAGGAGACTAATATGCGTATATACAACCGCATCAAGCAGAGCTTTCTGGTTGCTAGTTGCTCTCATACCTCTTTTATTCAGTAGTGATTTAGGCCTCATTATTCTCATCATGGCTTTGTTATTTCATACAGTTTTTGCTGCAATAAGCAATTGTAGCTGGAATTCATGGATACGGGATTTGGTGCCAGAGAGACAGCTGGGCACATTTTTTTCCAAAAGAATGAGTTTTGCTATGGCGCTGGGCATTATACTCAGTCTTGTTGCTGGCTTTTTCGTTGATCACTGGAAGAAAATGTTCCCCGATTATGCCCTATATGGCTATTCCATTCTTTTCTTCTTTGGTTTCGTCGCAGGTATGTTTGGGGTATATTTCATATCAAATATTCCTGAGCCCAGAATGGCAAAGGTGGAGAGGAAAACCAAGTTTTCTGAAATGATTTTGCAGCCATTTAAAGACAGAAATTTCAAAAATCTGATTGCGTTTTCTGGCTCTTGGAATTTCGCTCTCAATCTGGCTGCTCCATTCTTCACTGTTTACATGCTCAAAATGTTGAAACTGCCTCTCTCTTTTGTTATTGCCTTGAGCATATTGAGCCAGCTTACAAGTCTCATCTTTTTACGTGTATGGGGAAGAATTTCAGATCATTTCAGCAACAAGTCAGTGCTGAGCGTGAGCGTACCTTTATTCCTAATATGCATTCTTGCCTGGACATTTACAACAATGCCTGATAAGCATATATTGAGTATCCCTCTGTTAATTTCCATACATTTCTTTATGGGTATTTCTCTGGCAGGAGTAAATCTTGCCTCAAGGAATATAAGCCTGAAACTTGCACCCAAGAAACAGGCAACTCCTTATCTAGCTGCAAACAGCATAATCAATTCAGTTACAGCTGGTATCGCGCCCATAATAGGAGGGGCATTCGCTGACTATTTTGCAAAACGTGAGCTTTATTGGAAAATAGTTTATAAGGGGCCCAATGGAGGGATTGATATTCCTATGCTAAGTTTTCAGCAATGGGATTTCTTCTTCTTTTTTGCATTTTTGATTGGACTGTATTCTATTCACAGGCTGGCAATGATAAGAGAAGAGGGAGAAGTGGAAAAGAGAGCCGTCATTCATAAATTCATTTCAGAGGTAAAAAGGCCCATAAGAAATTTCTCCACAGTAGGCGGATTATATCACATCAGTTTCCTGTATGGCTAACTAAAAATAAGATGGTGAAAAAGGCTGCAGCAGTTGTGCACAAAAGGAAATAGATTATCTTTCTACCATAAAGTACAATTTTACTTTGGCTTGATACATTTTTATTTCATCATTTTCCATCAACACTTCAAAATCTACCACTTCCACCCTTCTTATATGACGGAGCGTTTTCTTTGCTTCCTCTATAGCATGTTTAACCGCTTCTTCAAAACCTTCTGGAGAAGAGCCAACCAGCTCAATAGCTTTTATTACGTTCATATTTATAATCGATGCAGGATATAAAAAATCTGTGGATTATATTATAATAGTGCATAGGTTTATCAATAAAACCACTCTAACTTTGTTATTACTGCATTTGTAGGAAGCCATATCATTATCATTGGCGGATAAGGGTGAACCTTTATTCTATCTCCTACTCTAATTGGTTCTGTATATAGATTTTCCTTTTTCGTTGTAAGATTAAGTGTAGCATCGATATAATAAGCAGTTCCATTGAATTCATCTATCAGGGTAATGTTCGGGGTGCTTTCATCTCGGTTGTAATAAATTTCACCCTCATTTGCTACATATGTTACAACAATATATGCCTCCCAAGTATTATTTATCTTCTTTAAGTCAGCATCAAAACACATTTCTGGATATTCAACTTCTCCGCCAAATGCCAGAGGAACAAGCGCAAATAATTTCACTGTTTTTACCACTGGGCATCTTCCAAAGCCATAACCTACTATAAATTGTATTTCCACAGGCCCAAATAAAGCAATAAAAGATTGATTAGATGAGATAATGGTTTCTTCTCTCACATCCAGAGATGGGATAGTTCCATAGGTATGCTCTTTGTAAGGCGGGAAAGTTGTGCATGCCTCAATTGACCAACGTATTTCCTCCAGTTTTTCTGTTCCAATATTGATAATCTTTGCTTTGGGCTTGAGAAAGGAGAAGAATCCTAAATCTTCTACAATCACCTTCAGAGTAGCACCATCTTGATTAAGCTTATCTCCTGTTGTTATAGAAATAGGCAATTCTCTTTCTGCTCCTGCAAGGCAAGAAATCATAAATAAAATGGCCAACATTACGGTGAAATTTTTCATCTCACTCTAATTCAAAATAATTACGTTTATAAAAATCTTATTTAGGAAGAAAAAGAAAACAAAAGCGGGCGCGGCGGGATTTTCGGGCAACCTGTCTGTAAACATAACTTGCAGACAGGTTACAGTTCGAACCCGCGACCTGCAGCTTAGGAGGCTGCCGCCATATCCTGGCTAGGCCACGCGCCCGCATTTTTCTGTTAATAATTTTGTCCTAATATATGTTATTGTGGTTGAATTGCTGGATGCCAATCGAACGAGAATTTAGGAATATAATATGGAATGTGAAGCAGGTATAGAAGCTTTATTTTTAGGCCAATGTAATCGCTCCAGTAATTGTCCTGCCATTTATTGCCGGCATCATCTCTTGCATTTTGTGCATTTTCAATAAAATTATTTTTTCTTATTACATTTTCAATGCTTCTCCATCCAAAGTATATGCCATAGTGCTCATTTTTTGTTATGGTGTTGTCTTCTATGATATTATAGCTGGAATTCACAAATTGAGGGCCATGTATGTTGCCGTATATGCTGTTGTTATTGATAATGAAGTAGCGAGAGTTGTATAGATAAATGCAGTACCAGTTTCTGTAAAAATCATTTCCTCCTATTTGGCCATCTTTTCCTTCCATCCATACAGCATACCATGCATTATATGAAAAATTGTTATTCTGAATAACTGGCGAAGAAGCATATTCCCCCCACACACCATACCAGTTATCAGTGACGAAGTTGTTCTTTATTTCCGCTCCATAGCTTCCATTTAGCCATATTCCACATTCATTATTCTTTATCTCATTTTCTTCTACATGACATGAGCTGCCTTCAACAAATATGCTTGTATTGAAATGGCGAATTTCATTATTTCTTATTGAAATGTTATCACCATAGCAAAGCAGGCCAGTGCCCTTTTTATATCCCTCAACTATAAATCCTTCAATAAAAACATCAGAAGCAGATATAACAATACCATTTGTCTTTATCTCCGCCCCTTCTCCAATAATTTTCAGTGATTTGTCTATGAATAAATCTTCATTATATGTGCCGGTATGGACAATGATTGTGTCTCCATCATTTGCATCATCAATGGCATCTTGAATTTTTGTGTAATTATTTGGCCCATCTCCGCCCACATGAAGCACATTATTTGTTTTTGCAGCCAGCCTTTCATATCCTCCTATTTTCAGCGTTGGGTCTCCAAAAATTTCTAGTTCTTCTGCTGCCTTCATATGAAATGCTTTTGCTACACCTCTCCATGAAAAATTGCTAAGGTATTCTATTATTGCCTCACCCCATGCATCACCAAGCAAGCAGCGGGAAGCCATCCTCTTGCATAGCCTTACATGCAAATTCCCCAGAAACATTTCTGTAACATTTTTTCCATGTCCTATCCAACATAAGCCTGTAGGCCCAATGCTTGCAATAGCTTTTCCTCTTGCAACAAAAAACCAGTTGAAACATTCCCTGCTTCTATTGAATGTCCCCAGCCTTGCTCCAGATGTCAGAACAATTGGCAGATAATCATTTTTCAACTGCAATATATTTCGTTCATAATAAAAAATCCATTTTTCATCATCTTTGGCATGAGTTGCCCATAAGTGATGATTGCCAGCTCCTTCAAAAATAACAAAGCCAGCCCCGCCATTTATTGCTTCATTTATTTTTCTGGCGTTTAAGCCAGAAGATGCATAAAGCTTTATAATGTTATATCCTTTCATCTCCTCTGCAATTTTATCCAGCAGATATTCTCCTTCTGCCACATCCCATGGATCATGCAGATATAAATCTCCGCCACATAAGACAACGTTGTTAAATTTACTGCTCGGATTCCTCTCATATTCAATTATATTTTCAATGACTTTCTTTAGTTCCATTTTATTTCTTGCCGCCAGTCTGCCAACATAAACATCAGGATACAAATCAACTTCATCTGCCACCTTTTTTCCATTAAGCTCGTGGTCATACTCGCCATAATATCCATTGTTATTGGTATCCCAGGAAGAAAATTTGCCATCGGCATCATATATGTCTGCAAAGTATAAATCGCTTAAAAAACATCTTTCATATTCCCACGAAGAACTTCTATCATTAAGCCAGACATAACGAACAGGCATCAGCCACTCATCTTTTAAAGATTTCCTTCCACCAACAAGCATAACATATTTGATGCCCCATTCCTCTATTGCATCTTTAATGAAGTATTTTATCTTCTCTGCATCATCCCTTCCATTTACAGCAAAAT
>JAPDJQ010000065.1 GCA_029259015.1 Thermoplasmatota archaeon
TTTTATCATACAGCATGCCTGCGGCTGGGAGAATATATGGGTAGCTACGGCGGAAGATTGGATGAAGATAACATAGGCACTATTCCTACAGCTATTGGCTATACCGCGCCGGGCTGCATAGCCGCATGGGCGTATGGGGCGAATGTTGAAAGATGCCCGGCAGAAGATGATTTTGTTAATGATGAAATTTTTGGTAACTATGATGGATGTGGCATTTTCTGGATTTCGCCAGAGATGTCAAAAATAAAAGATCCTCCAGAATGGCAGTTTGGGGACGAGGAACAGGGATATATTGCGGAGGTCATAAGATTTGTGATACATCAAACAGATTTGGCCCAGCCATATATAAGATGGGTTTATCCTTCTAATAATTCATTTGCTACAGGCGAGGTTACAGTGAAATGGCAGGTATATGGTTGCCTGGTTGCGGATGAAACTTACGTGGCATATTCCTTCTCCAAAAATCTTTCTGACTGGATCGAAGGAAAGAGGCATGATGACTACAACGGAAGCTATACAGGTGGAACATATTGGGATGGAAAAGTGTGGGAAGAAAAAATTCCACTACCAGAAAATGCTACAGATGTTTATGTGGTTGCATATGCAAAGGTTGATGGAATTTACAAAAATGTGGTCGCTCCTTCCATATACGGCAACAATTCTTATCTCCGTATAATAGAGGAGAGAACAAATAAAAGTTATGTTGAGGCGTTGAATACAAGCGATGGCATTGAAGTTATAGAGGGAAGATTATGGTGGAAATCACCTGTGCTGCATATAAAAATAGGAGGGATATCCAAGCCGAGAGAAGGATATCTTTACTTAATGGGCAAAGAAATTATGAGATTGCCAGGTAAAACAATAATAATTGGAAAAATGAATGTGGAGGTAAAGGGAGAATACGACAAAGTGGAATTTTATCTGGATAATGAACTTGTACACGTGGATGACAGCATGCCGTATCAGTGGCAGATAAGCAATGCTTTTGGAAAGCATGAGATTGTGGCAAAAATGTATGTGGACGATGTTGTTTATGAGGATAATTTAGAGGCGATAATGTTTGTAAAGTGAGAACAAGGCATTTGTAATTGATGGATAAGATAAAAATGGAAAAATTTAAAAAACCAATAGTAAAATAAATATATACAATTTTTATATAGAACCGTGAAGAGGGGTAAAATGTCAAAATATAGTACGATATCAATTCCTAAGGAATTGCATGAGGAGATAGAGGAGCTTATAAGAAAAAATCCTGGTCTGGGTTATACAAGTGTTGCCGAATTGTGTAAGGAGGCGATCAGGCTCAGGTTGTCTGAAATTAAAATGGAACAGCAAGAGAATTATTTGTCTCAGAAAGAAGTGGAAGAGTTGTTAATGTATATAGAGAAAAACCTCAAGAAGAGGTAAATATGAAAATAGAAATAAAAATTGAAGGAGAGAATATTGGGGAGATTTTAGAGGATATGCTGAATATTCTTGAAAATAATAAGGAAGGAGTAAAGAAAATATTGAGGTTGTTGGCGAGGGAAGCAATTGAAGTGCTGGAAGAGGATGCCATTCTGGATAAAGGAGCCGAATTATATATCAGATTAAATAGGGCAATAAATTACAGATATAGAAAAGGAAAGTAAAATGCTACTGCAATGTGCAGCAGATTTTCATGGGAGAAGGGAAAGATATAGAAAATTTCTAGACATTTACAAGGAGAGGAAACCAGATTTAGTAATAATAGCAGGAGATTTTGGGAATGGTAACGAAGAATTTTTTAGTGAAATTGAATCGCCTATATATGGTGTATATGGTAATATGGATGGTGATTTGAGTCATCTTAAAGAATTTGTAACTTTTGTTGATGGAGAAAAATTTGTTCATGAAGGCATAAATTTTCTTGGTGTCGGAAGTAAATATCCAGAAAATGTTGAAGGAAAAATAGATATTATTATTTCTCATGTTCCTCCATATAGAACAAAGGATAGAGCCTTTTTTGGAATGCATATAGGAAGTAAATGGCTTCGAAACCTGATGGAAGAGAAAAAGCCATTTTATGTCATATGTGGACATGTTCATGAAGACGCTGGCTATGAGATATTTGGAGAGACATATGTTGTTAATTGCAGTGTTGGAAAGAAAGGTGTAGCAACGTTAATCGATTTTGATAAAAAGAAAATAGAGATGATTGGTTATTGAATTATTTGTAGTGTCTTATCTTAACAGCTTCTCCTGTTTCGCTTTCAATCATTTCGTCTGCATTCATTCTGGCAACACCGACTCCTCTCACTTCTTCCCTGTAAAATATGACCACTTCGTCTCCTACCCTTATTCTTTCATCTGCATCTTTCACGCCAACTGCAAAAACGCTCCCCTTTGGAACAAAATCATCTATCTCTACCCAGTAGTTTCTGCCGAGTTTTTTCCCTCCAGGAAAAGTTAAAGCAAAAAGTCCTCTCTTTGGAGAAAGAGAAGCAAGCTGCTTATCATTGTAGTATATTTTGTATTCTGGGAATTTTCCTTTTGTCTCGCATCCTTTCAGAAATTCGTCAGCAGCATTTCCAAACTGATATTTCAGTATTGCTTTTATATTGTCTCTCCTCCTTTCTGTATGTTTTACTCTATCAAAGTTCTCTGCTACCTTTATCTCTTTTTCCAGTTTTTTCAGCGATTCTTCTGAAGTAGGATGATCTATGCATGTATTGATTGCATTTATATCCAGAAATTCAGAAATTTCCGGCGGAAGATGGTTTATTACAACATCATATTTATTTCTGCTAATGTAGTTTTTCAATGCAGCATTTATCATTTCAATTTCTTCTTTATCCCAGTAGCCTATCACAGATACATCATAATGGGCCGCAGGATATGTATATTCCAATTCACGAGGTACTATGCCGAGAGGCGATGTAACAATTACTTCATGAATGGCATATCTGTTTATGCATGTTGAAATAACCCTATTAAACAGCTTGTGCGATTTTGAGGCAGAATATGGCTTTTTTGCAGAACATGGTAAAAGTAACAAAAGCTCTGTACATTCGGGCTTTTCATATCTTTTTATCACTCTCTCCCTGAATCTCCTTATATCGGGTCTGTTCAATGAGTATGGGGAGGCGAGTATTCTATTTCCTGTTAAAGCATATCTTTTTTCCTGATATTCATAATATTCTATATCAAAAATTCTGAGTATAGATGCAAATTTTATATCAAAATGTGTTTTTGCCTCAACATATTCCCGCAGCATACCTTTCTCTATAGCTTTTCTTACCTTTATCAGTTCATTTTTCATTGTAATATAGTTATGCATTAGCAAGTCTTTATAGCCATTTATTCCTTTTTCGCAGAATTTACAGCCACACGGATATTCATCCATCTCCTCCAGATTATATTCTCCTTCTGACGTAAAATATATTCCCTTTCTTGTTTTGATAACAACGTCTATAGAATCAAATAAATCGATGCCTGCATAGCATAAAATGGCGAGATTAACCGGATTTGCTATGGCAGGAGCATACAGTAAAGAATAGCCTATTTTTTGTCTTATACTTACAATTGCATTTACAAAATTGCGGGGAATTGAAAAAAGTTCCCTTGAATTTGCCAGAATGTTTATAAATGCTTTTCTGGCGGGCCATTTGGGGGAAACAATGCTGAAAATATTGTTAAAAAATTTCTCATTCAATTCAAAAGCTTTTTCATGTACTTCATCTGGAAAAAAATGTGGGTATATCAATGCAGGAGGTATGCAGAATTCGCATTTATTGGGATAAAAAAATGTTCCCCCTTCTCTTATATCTTTTCTCAGCTTAAGCTCTGCAAAAGGTGGCGAGGGTATGCGGGAAGAAGAATACCACAAAATATTTGGCACTACAACCTTTTTCCCGTCTATTTCCATCTCACCCACTCTGGTATTGCAGTCCCTTGTCTTTGCTTCAAATCTCACAAATGGTTATCTCGTCGCCATTAATTAACTTTTCATCATATGGCGGTTAACCCAGAAGTCCGGCTCCTTGCCATCTAATACTTTCAAAATCTGCTCTGCGCATATTGTGCCTGCTCTTATCTGCCCCTCCTTGGTTGCTGCTCCTATGTGGGGCGTGAAAACAACATTTTCTAGTTCAAATAAAGGAGATTTCTCAGGTGGCTCTTTTTCATACACGTCTATGGCTGCGCCAGCAATCTTTCCTTCCTTCAGAACTTTATACAACGCCTCCTCATCAACGACTCCTCCTCTTGCTGCATTTATAAGATATGCAGTTGGCTTCATTAAGGAAAGGAGGCGTTCATCTATCATGTGGTATGTTTCCTCGGTCTTTGGTATATGCAATGAAACAAAATCTGCCTCTCTGAAAATTTCTTCCAAGCTCCTTAACTCTGCACCCATTTTTCTTGCCTTTTCCTCCGTGCAGTGTGGAGAATAAACCAAAACTTTCATGCCTAAGCAGTTTGCCATTTTCGCCACTTCCTGAGCTATGTTGCCTGATCCAATCAAGCCAAGAGTTTTATTCATTAACTCGATGCCCTTAAGCTTTTTCTTTGCCCATATTCCTTGGCGCATTGTGGCATCTGCAATATGAATTTTTCTTGCAACTGCAAACATTAAGGCAAATGTAAGTTCTGCCACAGAGCGAGTAGAACCTGTTGGAGAGTTAACAACATATATACCTCTTTGACTGGCTGCTTCAACATCTATATTGTCCACTCCTATCCCTGCTCTTCCTATAACTTTCAGATTCTCTGCCTTCTCAATTATGTCTTTTGTAACTTTTGTTGCACTTCTTACCATCAAAGCATCATATTTGCCTATCTCCTTTGCCAGCTCTTCGCCTCTCAACTCTTCAAAAACAACTTCATGTTTTTCTCTTAAAAGATTTAATGCCTCCTCAGCAACCGGGTCAGTAACTAGCACTTTCATTTCAACACCATTTTATAATGCTGTTTCACCTTAAATTTCTTATTCTTCCTAAATTTAAGCCATTTAAGAGATAAACTTCTGCATCCTCAATATCTATAATTTTCATCATTGCTTCCTCCATTTTCTCCCTGTTTACAGCAATCCCTCCACACAGAGGATTAAAAGCAGGCATTATGATGAATTTCATTTTGTGATTCCCATTCTTGTACTTTTCCAAAAATTTCTCTCTCTGAAATTTTCCCCTTACCCAGCAAGGTTGCAAATATGAATATCCAATTTTTGTTGTTATCCTTATAAAGGGATGTATATGTGCAAGAACAATAATTTTTCCATTCATTATCTCTTCGCCGGCCCAGCAGTGTCCATGTGCAAAAGATATATCATCGATTTGCATGCCTTTTACTCCAAATATCTTTGCATATTTACTCTGCAGCCTTCCATCATGGTTTCCTTTAACTATCCATATATCTGCATATTCATCCAAAACTTTAAGAAATTTTCTCACTTCTCTTCGTTCCTTTCTCATCATTTCCCTCTGCTCTTCATCTTTGGCTAAAATAATATGCTTTAAATCTCCCACAATAACCAGCTTTTCTGCCGCAGTTTCTTCTATCAATCTTTTGCATCTTTCCAAAAGTTTATCTGTCTGCACACCTATATTTACTCCCTGCTGACTGTATTCAAATTCTATGCCTATGTGGACATCTGCAATAACAACTGCCTTTTCTTTTTTGATAAACAATGCTCTTTCATTCCATATTGGTGTGGGCATCATATTAATCTTAGCAGCGGAGAGAGAGTTAAGTTAAGTATGGAATTGATCAAGGATATACCCCAAAATGTTGTGAGCATGAAGCCGACGCATCTGCCAATGCCTTTCCCAATATTTGAAAGCCCAACAATTTCAAATATAGAAGATATGGCAATTCTAGCTGGAAGCCCTATTATTCCTATTGCCACCAGATAAGGTACTATCGCCAGAGACAAAAAAAGTACATTTGCTATGGTTATATTTCTTATATCGAATAAATTCAATCCAAAAATCCTCTCCATTTCGCAATTCCAAAGGAAAAATGAAATTGCAAAGAAAAGTATAGAAATTACAATAGAAAAGCCAAAAAAGAGTTTGTCTCTCTCCAGAAAAATATTCTTTTTAAAAATTAGGGAAAGAATAAATGAAACAACCGCTACAATCCAGAGTAAAAATACCTTTACAGGAATGAAGAATATTTTCTTTTCGTTATCATAAAATTTTCCATCTTTGGCGAGCAAATAACCAGAGGCATTTAATTTTCCTAATGTATCATATTCTCCTTCGCCCCTAAAAAAGACATATTTTGTGAAATTCCTTTCCATGCCATCTATTTCTATTTTACCTTTTCCGTCAATAAAAAATATTTTGTTGAATTTCATGGGAAAAATTCTGCTGAAGTCTACAGGCAGCAAATCACTTTTATTTTCTTCGCTACTCTCATTTAGATAAAGCTTTCCTTTTAAATTTATGGATAAATTGCCAGCGATTGTTGCATCCATTGTTTCATAGAATTTTTTCCCTCCGTTATAAGTCCAGCAGTTTTTGCCTTTGATTAGAACATATTTTGCCAGAATTTTTCCCTCCGCCAATAAAGCAGAGGGGCAGCTAAAGCTTATGCTTCCATTTATTATAATATTGCCTTCAAAACTTTCATTATTTATGACGACAGATGAGTTATAAGCAATTATTTCTGCTGTTCCTTTTCCTTCTATTTTACCATAGAATTTGACATTGCTTCCTTCATAATAAATGCTGGCAGGATGTGAAATTTTAATGCCCTCAGGAAAAGCAGATATGAAAAGGGAGAAGCCAATTATGGAGGCAATAATAGCGATAAATGTCATTGTTGAGGCTTTTCCCATAATGAAAAGAGAATAAAGAAGTTTAAATAATTTCCTAAATTTTATCTGTACATCTCCGCAAGCTTGAGAACTCTTCTTGCCTTCTTTTCTACGGGCAAATCAATCATTCTGCCATTTAATGTTGCAACACCTGTGCCAGCTTTTTTTGCCTCTTCTATAGCTGCAATGATTTTCTTCGCCTCCTCTATTTCTTCTGGTGATGGCATAAAGCATTCATGAATTATCTCTATCTGGCCAGGGTGAATTGCTCCCTTGCCGTCGAAGCCAAGGGCTATAATTTTATTTGTTTCTTCTATAAGACCTTCGTTATCTTCAATATTCGGATAAATTGTATCCAGTGCCTGAACACCAGCTGCTTTTGCCGCCACAAGTAACTGGCATCTTGGATACAATAAAGATTCCCAACTCCTTTTTCCTCCTGTATCTCTTGTATAATCTTCTGCTCCAAAGGCAAGAGCAACTATTTTCTCACTTGCCTCTGCTATCTCTTTTGCATTTGCTATTCCCTTGGCTGTTTCAATTATCGGCATGAGGTGACAATCTAGATTGGCTTCAGCCATTATTTTTTCTATTAGTTCTATATCTTCTCTGCTTTCCACTTTTGGAATGCATATGCCGTGAGGATTGCCATATGAAATTACAGTTAAATCTTCTCTAGCCAGTTCCTTATTAATTCTGACCCATATTTCTGCATTTCCAAAGTCCATTTCCTTCATGGCATTTCTGACCAAATAACGTGCATCATGTTTCTGCTCCATTACAACAGAATCTTCTAGATCGAGGATTGTACAGTCGCATCCATAGACGGCTACACTATTAATGAAGCGTGGATTATTGCCGGGAACATAAAGACGACTTCTCCTTAATCTGTCTTTTGCTGTTTTTCCTCTTCTTGCCTTTTTGCTGGGTATATCATCTCTTATTGCCTTTGCCAGGGCTGCCTCCAGCCTTGCTATTATAACATAATCTATTGCTCCATTTTCCTCAATCTCTACATTTGCCTCTATATCAATTTCCTCGAGTTTTTCTGCAATCAAATTTTTTATGTGCTCCTCAAACATCCATTTTGTTTTACTCTTTACTGTGATTTCTCCATCGCCGGGCATTACCCTAACTATACAATCTCTCTTATTTTCTGTCCCAGCTACAGCTTCCTCCATTATTTTCATTTTTCTCCCCTCGCTATTTCAAAATCAATAAAGTCACAATGATGAATGATTATCGCTTCATTGCACCTCTCCACCATCTCTCCTTCCTTTGAATGAGCAGCAATCACATTAATAATTTTATCATCCAACCCCACTTCCATGGCAAGAGCAGCTCCAGAAACAGGGTGGCGAAGATATCTTCCAAGCTTTGATTTAACAATCCTGCCATCCTTCTTTTCATATTCAAGCAGTTTTCCAACATCATGAAGTATGGCACCAGCTATCAGCACATCCATATCTACATCATCTCTTACTTTCCCAATTTCATATGCCATCTTTGCCACGCTATTCACATGTTTTACATATGAATATGCATTAGGAATAAGCAATGTAAAAGGTATTTCTTCCAGATTTTCCCACTTGCCCCTCTCCATAGCAATTTCATAACATTTCTTTACCTTCTCCTTTATTTCCTCATTTTTTATTTCCTTCAGGAGAGGAAATACTGCCTCCAGCTCCATGAAGGGAAATAGGGCAGCATTTTTATAGATTTTGAAGGAAATAAACGGAAACACAGTTGAACATCCTTTATACCTTCTCAAAAAATAGAGCCTTTTATCTAAGCTTTTAACACCCTTTCTATTTCCTCTCTCAATATTTTATTTACCAATGCACCATCTGCTTTTCCTCTTAGCTCCTTCATCGCAATGCCCATCAAAGGCGATATGGCCTTTTCTCTCTTTTCCTTAACAAAGTCCAGTTTTTCTTTCACAATATTTCTTATGATATTTCTTATTTCCTTATCAGAAATTTTTTTGAGTCCGCATTTTTCCATTGCTTCCTGCAAATTAGCTTCAGGATGCTGAGCAAAGAATAAGAGTAAAGTTTCCACTGCCTCTTTTGCAAATAATTTCTTCTTCAATCCTTCCAGCACATTCTCCATTTTTTTAATGACAATACTGCTATCATATCCCTCTCTTTCTATTTCTGCCATCACATTCAGTAATATTCTTGCAATAACTTTTTCATATCCTTCATATTCTATGGCAAATTTTTCGAATAAATCGTCCCTGCCAGAATAAACAAGCTGCCTTGCCTCTTCCTTGCTGAGTTTGTATTGCTTCACCATCCTTTCAATTTTTTCCTCTGGATATTCTGGCAATTGTTTCTTCAACTTTTCAATTTTCTGCTTGCTTATTCTTATAGGTGGAACATCCGTTTCTGGATACATTCTTGCTGCTCCAGACATGGGGCGCATATATTCTGTCATGCCATCTGGCAGAGCCCTCCTTACTTCTCTTGGCACACCCTTCAGTGCTTCTTTTGCTCTTTCCAGAACCGCTTTAAGGCATTTTCTTACAATCTT
The DNA here is from genome assembly GCA_029259015.1 of Thermoplasmatota archaeon. Taxonomy (GTDB): domain Archaea; phylum Thermoplasmatota; class E2; order UBA202; family JdFR-43; genus JdFR-43. Next base: position 9,317 of record JAPDJQ010000065.1, read on the forward strand.
TTCTTTGCCTACAGATAAAATAAAAGCATCGTTTTTGTTACATCCCAGAGCCTTTTTCACCTCCTCAACCTCTTTCTTGCTTATCCCATAGTTTGGAAGCTCGTCTGAATGCACAATGCCTCCTCCCTCCATTTTTGCATACATTGCCAGCTCTCTGCCGAGGCGATGCTCTTTATATTTTATTCCTCCCATTACGCCCTTAAAGCTGGGCAATTTAATGGCAAATACAACGCCTTCCTTCAAAGCTTTCCTTATAAATTTGCAGGAAGTATTTTCAAAAATTTTACTTACATCCTCAATTTTAATTTTTTCCAAATCTTTTTTTTCAACCCCTCTTTTTATTAACTCCTTTTTAACTTCTATTAATTCAATCTGTCTCTTAACTTCATTTTCCAGAATTTTTGGTATGTCCTTTAATTCCTGCACTCCTTTTATCTCCACCCTATTGCCTTCCTTTATGGAAACATTCAGATCTTGTCTTATTGTTCCTATTCCTCTCTTAACTTTTTTTGTAGCCCTCAAAATAAGCCCTATTTTTTCGGCAATCTCTTTTGCCTGCTCCGGTGATTTTATATCAGGGGCTGTTGCTATCTCTACCAGAGGAATTCCCAATCGGTCTAAAGCATATTTCACCTTTTTACCATCCTCGCCAATTTTCCTTGCAGCATCTTCTTCCAAACAAATTGTTTCTATTCCTATGTCATCTATTCTACCATTCAATGCAATTAAAGCAGTTCTCTGAAAACCTGTAGTGTTGGAGCCATCTATAACTATTTTTCTCATAAAATGAATTTCATCCACAATGTCAGCATTCAAAAGTAAAGCAACAGTCAGGGCAACATCAATTGCTTCTTCATTGGCAGCATGAGGCGGCTCTTCATCCGCCTCAACAAGACAGGATGAAGACGAGGCAAAATAAACAAATTTTTTCCCTCTTCTTGCCTCCTCCAAAGCTGCTTTATCAATCTCACCAAACTCAGATTGAGTAGGGCGAAGAATTCTCTCAAAAGTAGAGATATATTCTTCTTTCAGCTCCGAAGGGCAGTTACAAAATAGCTTATGGGTTGCAAGCTGCTGATGAATTTCCAGGCCGGCCCTGAAGCCAAGCTTTTCATAGTCCATTGTATGAGAAATGCTTCAGATATAAAATACGTTTCTCTTTATCTTCATATTTTGGTTATGCTGACGACCTTATCTCCTTCATTTAATCGCATGAGTCTGACACCCATTGTATTTCTTCCCTGTCTTCTTACATCTACTGCCTTTATCCTCACCATCATTCCTTCCTTGCTGGAAATTAGAATTTCATTTTCGTCATTGACAGCAAGCACACCAACAACCTTACCATTTCTTTCATTTGTTTTTATTGTTATTATTCCTCTGGCTCCTCTATGGGTAACTCTGTATTCATCTATGCTTGTTCTCTTGCCGTAACCGTTTTCTGTGACACTGAGCAAATCACCTTCCTTTGCTGCTTCTAATGAAACTACTTCATCATCTCTTAGCCTTATTCCTATTACACCCATAGCATTTCTTCCCATGTTTCTTGTTTCATTTTCATAAAAAACACATGCATATCCATTTCTGGTGGAAAGTATAATCTTATCTCCTTCCTTCAGTATTCTAACGCCAACTATTTCATCCCCTTCTCTTAATCTTATTGCCCTTATTCCATTGGCCCTGATATTCTTCAGCAGCCTTAAAGACATCTTTTTTATTATGCCTTTTTTGGTGGCAAAAATCAAATTATCATCTGAAAATTCCTTAACAGGCAGTATTTCCACAATGTTATTGGAGTTTATTATGTTTATCAGAGCTCGTCCTTTTGAATGCCTTCCACCATATGGAATTTCATATGCCTTTTTCACAAAAACCTTGCCATCTGAAGAGAAAAATAGGAGATAGTCATGTGTTGATGACTTAAGTATTTTATAGATGGCGTCTTCTTCCTTCATTTTCATGCCTATTAAACCCTTTCCCCCTCTTCTCTGGCTTCTGTACTCATCTAATGACACTCTCTTTATGTAGCCGCCTGCAGTCAGAATTATAACTACATCTTCTTCCTGTATCAAATCCTCAATATCCATCTCTATTGCTGCCTCTCTTATTTCTGTCCTCCTCTCATCTCCATATGTCTTCTTGAGATATAGCAAATCATTTTTTATTATCTCATCGATTTCCTGCTTGCTGGCTAATATTTTCTTCAGTCTTTCAATTTCCTTTTCTTTTTCTTCTCTTTCCTTTCTCAGAGCATCGAATTCGAGAGTAGTTAAAGAATGCAGGCGCATCGATAAAATTTCTTTTGCCTGTTTTTCAGAAAAGTTAAATTTCTCCATCAGCTTTCCTGATGCCTCTTTTGCATCTCTTGATTTTCTTATTATGTCAATAACCTCGTCTATATTTTCAAGGGCTTTTATGAAGCCATCCAGGATATGTTTTCTTTCCTCCGCTTTCCTCAGTTCATGCTTGCTCTTTCTTTTTATTACTTCTCTCCTGTGCTTTATATACTCCTCTATTATTTCTTTAAGATTCAGAAGCTTTGGAACACCATCAACTAAAGCAATGCAGTTTATGCCGTAAGTTTTCTCCATCTGAGTGTGTTTGAAAAGCTGATTCTGAATAATTTCAGGAAAAACATCCTTTTTAAGATAAATTACCACTCTTATTCCTCTTCTATCCGATTCATCTCTTAAGTCTGATATGCCATTTATCACTCCCTTTCTTACAAGTTCTGCAATATGCTTTAGCAAATCAGATTTATTGACTTGGTAGGGCAACTCAGTTATAACAATTTTGTTTCCTTCAAAATGAGTTTTTGCCCTTATTTTTATTAAACCTTTGCCAGTCTTATACGCTCTCAAAATTGCATTTTTGCCATATATTATGCCACCAGTCGGAAAGTCAGGACCCTTGATATATTTAGCAAAAATCTCGTCTATGCTTATATCTGGATTTTCTATTGTTGCAATAATGGCATCTACAACTTCATTTAGATTATGAGGAGGAATATCAGTTGCCATTCCAACTGCTATACCGGATGAGCCATTGAGCAACAAATTTGGAATTAAAGAAGGCAGAACTACAGGCTCCTTCAATGTGCCATCGAAATTGTCACGCCAGTCAACAGTATCTTTATCAATGTCTTTAAGCAATTCCTCGCTTATCTTACTGAGTCTCACCTCAGTATATCTCATTGCCGCGGGAGCATCGCCATCGATGCTACCAAAATTTCCATGTCCATCTATCAGAGGATAGCGCATCGAAAATGTCTGGGCCATTCTTACTAAAGCATCATAAACTGCTGTGTCACCATGTGGATGGAATTTACCCAGAACTTCTCCAACCACTCTCGCTGATTTACGATGGGGCTTATTATGATGCAGTCCCATTTCCTTCATTGCATACAGAATACGGCGATGCACAGGCTTCAGCCCATCTCTTACATCAGGTAGCGCTCTTCCAACAATTACACTCATTGAATAATCAAGGTAGGATGTTTTCATTTCCTCTTCAAGTGGTCTCACTATAATGTTTTCAGACGTCAAGGTTGACTACCTCCTTTGCATGTTCTCTTATGAATTTCCTCCTTTCCTCAACGTTTTTACCCATTAAAATTGTAAAGAGTTCATCTGCCTCTATTGCATCTTCTATTTCAACTTTTTTCAATATCCTTTTGGCTGGATTCATTGTTGTTTCCCATAGCTGCTCTGGATTCATTTCTCCCAAGCCTTTATAACGCTGAATTGTCGTTCCATCTCCAGCAATTCTTTTCATTTCTTCATCGCTATAAGCATAGTATTCCTTTCCACCCTTCTTTATTCTGTAAAGGGGTGGCTGAGCTATATAAACATAGCCATTTTCAATGAGAGGACGCATGTACCTGAAGAAGAAAGTCAGCAACAAAGTTCTTATATGAGCTCCGTCTACGTCGACATCGGTCATTATTATTATTTTATGATAATTTGCTTTTCTTATATCAAACTCGTCTCCTATGCCTGTGCCAATGGAAGATATTATTGCTCTTATTTCATCATTTTCCAGAATCTTATCAAAGCTTGCTTTTTCAACATTCAATATCTTTCCTTTTAATGGTAAAATTGCTTGGTATCTTCTATCTCTTCCTTGCTTGGCTGAGCCACCTGCTGAATCGCCCTCCACAATAAACAATTCGCATTTTTCTGGCTCATTGGAAGTGCAATCGGCAAGTTTTCCAGGCAGAGAAGTAGATTCAAGATAACTTTTTCTTCTGACAAGCTCTCTTGCTTTTCTTGCCGCCTCCCTTGCCTTTGCTGCTTGTAGGGCTCTTTCTATGATTTTTCTTGCTACTGAAGGATTCTCTTCCAGATATGTTGAAAGCTTTTCATACATTATCGTTTCCACTATGCCCTTAACTTCTGAATTGCCGAGTTTTGTTTTTGTTTGTCCTTCGAACTGTGGGTTCGGAACTTTACAGGATATTATGGCAGTAAGTCCTTCCCTCACATCTTCTCCTTCTAGTGCCTCGTTATTTTTAAATACATTTTTCCTTCCGTATTCATTTAAAACACGGGTTAAAGCAGCTTTAAAGCCGGATAGATGTGTTCCGCCTTCCTTAGTATGGATATTATTTACAAAGGTGAATACATTTTCTGCATATCCATCAGTATACTGCAACGCTACCTCAACATGAACTCCTTCCTTTTCTCCTTCAAAATAAATTACATCATGCAGAGGATTTTTATTCTTATTTATATATTTTACAAACTCGATAATACCTCCCTCATAGTAAAAAGCATCTTCCTTGCCAGTTCTTTTATCAACGAGCCTTATTTTAAGCCCTTTATTCAGAAACGCAATTTCCTGCAATCTTTTCTTCAATATATGATAATCAAAAGTTTTTCCGCCAAATATTTCATCATCGGGATAAAATGTTACCTTCGTTCCAGTATCTTTTGCCTCTCCCACAACTTCTAAAGATGTAACAGGCTTCCCCCTTTCATATCTCTGCTTGTAAATTTTACCATTCCTTCTCACTTCTACTTCAAGCCATTTTGATAATGCATTTACGACAGATACACCAACTCCATGCAGCCCGCCAGCAACTTTATATACTCCTTTGTCAAACTTTCCGCCAGCGTGAAGTTTTGTCATCACCACTTCCACGCCAGAAATGCCATAATCTTTATGGACATCAACAGGAATGCCGCGCCCATTATCATCAACTGTTATGCTTCCGTCCTCGTTTATGATAACTTCTATTCTATCACAATATCCAGCCAGTGCCTCATCAACTGAATTGTCAATGACTTCCTCCACTAGGTGATGTAATCCTTTTTCATCGGTGGAGCCAATATACATTGCTGGCCTTTTACGAACTGCTTCAAGCCCCTCAAGTACTTTAATTTTATCTACGTTATATTCTTCTGTCATTTTCCAAAAAAACTAGTGAAATATGCCTTTATTCTCCTGTTTAACTTCTTCCATTTTACTCCAGCAACTCTCACAATATAATTTCCCACACACTGGGCATTCATATACCATTCCTTTGTAATTTGGATCGAGCATGTTGATACCGCACACACTACATGATGTCTCATCCTTGTATTTATCTCTGCAATCTTTACATACTATTACATCTGGAGTAAGCAGGTTTCTTATTTTTTCTCTCCTAATCTCTTCCTCGTTCATTTTAACCCCACTCAAAATCAATTTTTGCATATAAACTTTGTTATATATGTTTTATTGTATCTGGAGGAAGGGCCTTTGTGGTGTGTTGTTCAAAATCCCAGCCTTCTTTAAGTACTTCCATTTCAAACGTCCATGTCTGCCCAGCATTTTGTCTTTCAAAAATATCCTTTTCAATGTGCACCGTCACCTCTATACTATCACCGGCATTAAAATCGGTAAGATTGCCATCAAAATAAAGTCCTCCATTTGGAAGCGATGTAAATAAGAGCAACGTATAGTTGCCAGATACTCTCTTTTCGGCAATTTCATCTTTTATTATTAAAGTGTCTCCTGGATCCAATGATTTGAAAAAGGAGTGATAATAAAAGGTTGCATTATTCAACTCATAATCAAAATCATCATTAAGTTCCTTCAAACTCATTGTAACTGTAGTTCCTTTTTCTGCACATCCAGCCAGAATAGCCAGAACTGCTACAGCTCCGATAGCTACCAATTTTCTCATTATTGCCTATTGGCTGATTATATAAATAGTTTTTGAGGAAAGTTTGGCAAATAGCTAAACCATTTTATCATTTACTATAAATACTCCCATTTCATTTTATTTCCATGATTTCAAAGCCCCGCGGCACCCGGGACTTTACACCCGAAGAAATGAGAAAAAGGAGATGGCTCGAGCAAAAGATGAGGAGCATTTTTGAAAAATATGGATATGAAGAGATAGCTACTCCTACCATTGAACATCTTGATTTATTCACCTTGAAATCTGGAGAAGGGATTATAGAAGAAACATATGCATTTGAGGATAAAGCTGGAAGAAAACTTGCTCTACGCCCTGAGCTTACAGCCCCTGTTATGAGATTCTATGTTGAAAGATTCCAGATGGAGACAAAACCAATAAAATTTTATTATTTTGGCAACTGTTTTAGATATGATCGCCCACAAAAAGGAAGGTACCGCGAATTCTGGCAGTTTGGGTGCGAGCTTATAGGAAGTGATAAACCTGAGGCAATTGCAGAATTAATTGCTATGGCATATAATATTTTGAGGGAGAGCGGGTTGAGAAATATAATACTCAGGGTGGGAAATCTGGATATATTGAGGAGGTTTCTGGACAGTATAGGTGCAAGAGATGCAGAAATAATGCGACTCATTGATAAAAAGGATTTTGAGGAATTGGAAAAGAAAATGGAAGAAAAGGAGTTCAAAGAGTTCATGAAATTTATAGAAATAAAAAAGATAGAAGAAATAGAATATGAAGAGGCAGACAGAATGAAAGAAATTTTTGAATTCCTTGAAGAGTTTGCCATTCCATACAACCTTGATTTATCAATAGCAAGAGGTCTCGATTATTACATTGGTGTTGTTTTTGAAATAGATGCTCCCAAACTAGGGGCAGAGAAGCAGATATGCGGAGGTGGGGAATATAATCTCGTGCCTTTGCTTGGCGGGCGAAAAATTCCAACGGCTGGATTTGCAATTGGATTTGATAGAACTTTACTTGCTTTAGAGACAGAAGGATTTAAATTTGAAGAGGAGAATAAGCCAGTTTATATTGCATATATGGAAGATATGATAAAAGAAGCGATAAAGATTGTAAGAATGGTAAGGCAGCATGACATAAAAGCAGAGATGGATTTAATGAGGAGAAGCATTTCAAAATCACTCGAATATGCAAATAAAAAAGGTTTCAATAAAGTTATAATAGTAGCTCCAGATGAATGGAAGAAAAATAAAGTCATTCTAAAAGACATGGAAAAGAGAGAGCAGAAGGAAGTTGAAATAGAAAGTCTTCCTCAATTGCTGAAAAATCAGGCATGAATGTGCGTTCCAGTTTTTCCTTCCAATGCGTCCCAGGCTTTGTCAATAGATGTTATTATTGTTTCCTTTCCACCATTTTTTATGAAATTTATTGCTGCCTCTATTTTAGGCCCCATTGAACCAGGGGGGAAGTGTCCTTCCATATAATATTTTTCCATTTCCTCAATGCCTACATCTTCCAGTGCCTCTTCATTCTCCTTTCCATAATTTAGATAAACATATTCCACGTCGGTTAAAATTAAAAGTATGTCTGCCTCTATTTCATTGGCAAGTTTCTGGGAAGCAAGATCCTTATCGATAACTGCGTCCACACCTTCAAGCATACCATTTCTTTCAATTACTGGAATACCTCCGCCTCCTGCTGCGATAACAACTATGCCGTTTTCCATTAACTGTTTTATCACATCCGCCTCAATAATGGTGATTGGCTTGGGAGAAGGAACCAAAATGCGCCAGCCATTTTCAACCCTTCCCATTACATATTGTTTTTTCATCTTTTCTGCTTCTTCATCAGAATAAATGGGGCCAATGGGTTTTGTCGGATTTTTAAATGCTTCATCATTTTCATCAACTAGGACTTGAGTCACCACAGTGGCGATTTTTCTTTTTATTCTCTGTCGTCTAAATTCATTAAGCAGGCATTGCTGAACAATATATCCTATTTCTCCCTGGGTTAATGCACCCAGAACATGAAGAGGCATAGGAGGAACATGCTGCATGGCAATTTTCTGCTGCAAAAGTAAAGCGCCTACTTGGGGGCCATTGCCATGGGTTATGCCAATATGCCATCCATTCTTGATCATTCTGGCAATTGATTTTGCAGTATTTTTTGTTGCCTCAAATTGTTTTTCTATATCTGCTCTTCTCTCCTTGCCAGTTAATGCGTTTCCTCCCAGAGCCACAATAGCTTTCATAAGAGTAATATCTTAGATATATAAAAACTTCCATATAAATTTCAATGAAAAAATGAAGGCAGTATCTCCATCATTTCCGAAATAATAGAGCTCCATTCTTTCTTTTTTAGTTGAGCAAAGTAGATGTTATCATTTTTCACACAAATAACAACAAATTTAAAGAAAGGTGCTTATTTAATTGAGATGCTCAAAAAAAGGCTGGAGAGGATAAGCGAAAAGGCAATAGAAACAAACTTTGCAAGACAGGTAATCAGGCAGATAAAATACAACAAACTCTTCAAAATAATTTACAGAGAAATGGAAAGGATAATTGCAAAAAAAATGCTGGAGGATATAAAGAAATATCCAATTCCACAGCATATTGCCATAATCATGGATGGAAATAGAAGATATGCATTGATGCAGGGAATGCCTCCATATAAGGGGCATGAAATGGGGAAAGATAAGCTGGAGGAAGTGGTGGAATGGTGTCAGGAGTTGGGTATTAAAATTCTTACAGTATTTGCGTTTTCAACAGATAACTTTAAAAGGCCAAAAGAAGAAGTAGAACATTTGATGAATTTATTTGAGCAGGATTTGAAAAAACTTGCAAATGACGAAAGAACGATGGAGAATAAAGTGAGGATAAAGGTTATAGGGCAGATTGATTTGTTGCCTGAAAATGTTCAAAAGGCGGCAATGGAAGTTATGGAAAAGACAAAGGACAACGACAAATATTTCTTCAATATTGCCATTGGTTATGGAGGAAGAGAAGAAATAGTTGAAGCTGTTAAGAAAATTGCAGAAGATGTGAAGAAAGGCAAGATAAAGCCAGAAAATATAGACAAGGAACTCATTTCTTCTTATTTATATACCTCTCATCTTCCAATACCTGATCCAGATTTGGTTTTGAGAACGTCTGGGGAAGAAAGAATATCAAACTTTTTGCTCTGGCAGCTTGCTTATTCAGAGCTATATTTTGCAGATGTTTACTGGCCATCTTTCAAAAAAACAGATTTTTTAAAAGCCATACAATCCTATCAGAGGAGGCAGAGGAGATATGGAAAGTAGATTGCCAGCCATTCTTTTTATTTTGGGTATTGCCCTACTTTTAATTGCATTTGTCAAAGGAGAGGCGGAGGCAGGAATATTCATCATATTTCCTTTTATTGCCGGAAGCGGAATTTTAAGCTTTTTCGGCATGTTATTGATTTTCCTCTCATTCATTCTTTTTATTTTCTCTTTTCCATTGAAATCCGAGCTGCAAGAAGCTCCGATGCCCGCAAAAATGGAAAAGAAGACTGGAGGCATTGTATTCATAGGCCCCATTCCAGTGATTTTTTCAAGCGATTTAACAACAGCAAAAATTTTGATAATTGTTGCCACCATTATTCTATTTTTATTTTTGTTGTTGTTTCTGCTGTCTCTTTAAGCAACTCTTCCCATTCTGAAAGCTCCCGTTAATTTTATTTCTTCTCCTTCCAGCAGATAATCGATCCAGTGGCGGGATATAACTTCTCCGCATCCCTGG
>JAPDJQ010000024.1 GCA_029259015.1 Thermoplasmatota archaeon
GCAGGCGATTACTATCACGGTACTCGTTCCATTGGACATCTTCCACAGGCAAGAAAGCCAATAATGGACTACATTAAGGAAGGAGAAATACCACCGATGGGTCTGGATGCAGAGTTGAGATGGTTCAGAAGAGTCGTAGAGGGTGTTTTCGAATATGCACAAAGCATCGGAGTAGATACAAGCGGCATGGAAGCATATGGATTCGTAGCCCCAAAAACAGATATCCGCTTTACAGTTCATCATGCACTCTTCGGCAATGAATCAACTGCTGGTCAGTTCCTTGGTAAGACACCTGGCGAGCTAGCTGCTCAGGTTGTAAGAAGTGTGCTGTATCCAGCAATAATATTTGCAAATCCATACAGAAATCTGACGACATCTTCATTAATGAACTTCCAAGATGGTAACCAGGCTACAGCAAACAATGGAGAAAGGTTCAATGCATACACAAGCAGATATGTAGCCCTTTACTTCAATGCATTTGGAAGAGAATATCGCGGCCACTGTGCATGGGACAATCTGCTCGTTGACCAGAATAGAGGTGCTTCACTCTACTACTACAGCGGACACGGAACAGGAGGAGGAGGAATAAGCTATCATCCGGAATTTGCAGGCCCAGACGCATGGCGCGGATATGCATACTGGCAGGGCAAGACAGCGAGAAGCGGAGGATTCACATGGTATGATGTAGATCCACCAAATCAGTATAACCTAGTGCACTTCAAGTGGGCTGATTATTACTGGGAGAATCTGCATAGCGAGTTCGTTGCATGGATGAGCTGTACAACATTTGCTCATTATGGCCCAGAGATATATCTTGAACATGGTGCTGTTGCAGCATATGGAAATGCCAATACAGGCTTATCACCACACTGTGAAATAGTAGACATACAGTTCTTCAAAGGATGCGTATATGAAGGAAAACCGATAGGCGTAGCTTTCAGTGAGATATACTGGAAATTCGAGAGAGACTTCACAACCATGGATCCAACAAGCGTGTATGGAGGATTTGCACTTAGCCTTGACAGCGACTGGGTAATCTACGGAGATCCAATACTCTATCTGTACAGCCCAGAACACTGGGTAGAGCCTGAGCCGGTTGACTCACCGCTCTAAACCCCCTTTTCCTTCTTTTTAAATTTTTTCTAAAATTTCTTCTGGAGCTTTTGCTATTTTTATCAATGCTTTTGCTTCCATGATATGCAGCTTTCCCGGAATTATAATTGAATGAGGAGTTTCTCCAAAATCTTCTTTTATCATATCCTTCATATATCCTGCTCTCGCCATAGCATCATTAGCTGAAACTCTAGCAACAACTGCAATTAGAGTATCTTTTTTTAGAATACCTTCTCCCCTCCTCCTTTCCATTTCCAGAAGTATTTCCATTGCCTCATTTGCCGTCATATAACCACCGGTGGTATCAAGAAGAAGTAAGGTATGCAGGCCCATTTTCATATTGTCTCTTATCGCATCGTATGGAGAGAGAGGAAAATAATTTTCCGACGGCCTAGCAATGCTCACGACCTTACCAAATTTATATATCTGCAGCCCAAGCAGGCTTGCGGAAGCAGAAACAATACTTACCCCATGTATCACTCTTGTTTCTATCCCTCTTTCTATGGCACGGATTCTTAAGTCAACGTGAGTTGTTGCCGCCATTGGATCGCCGCCAGTCAGCAGACATACATGTCTTTTTTCTGCCTCGTTTAATAAAGTTTCGCCATTTTCTACTTCCTCCCTGCTAAGCACCTCAATTTTTTTTCCTATCAACTCTTCAATTTTTTCTATGCCTACGCTCATCTTACTCGTATAAAACTCTGCATAAAGCTTATCACATTTTCTTGCTTCTTCCAATCCCTTCAATGTAATGTCTTTCTCATCCCACAAGCCTAAACCAATGAAGGATAACATAAATGGTAAATACAACAGTATTTTTATAGGATGTGAAATGTGTTTGTTTGGTTGTGCCGAAAGAAAAAGCAGAAAAAGTGAGACAAAAGTTAATCGAGGAGGATTTGTTAATAAGAAAAGCGAAGATAGAGAGAGACGAAAAATATGTGTATTTTCCAGTGAAAGAAAAGGTGGAAATAAGAGGATGTTACCTGATTGAAAAAGATTTTGAGGAAATAGAAAGAAAAAGTTACGTGGATATTTTAAAAGAAAAGGGTATTGATATTGATTCAATTTCAATTGACTTTATAGGGGATATCGCCATAATAAGACTAATTAACGATTCATATGCCAGAGAAGTTGCTGAAGCACTGATGGAAGCAAACAAGCATGTTAAAGCTGTATATCTCGATAGAGGAGTTAAAGAAGATTACAGGGTAAGGGATTTACAACATATTGCAGGAGAGGAAAAGAAGGAAACCTTGCATGTTGAATACGGTGTGAAAATAAAGCTGGATGTTACAAAAGTTTATTTTTCTCCTCGTTTGGCAGCCGAAAGGATGAGGGTGGCAAAGCAAATCGAAGAAGGCAGCATTGTAGTAGATATGTTTGCAGGTGTTGCTCCATTCAGTTTAATAATAGCCAAATATGCTATGCCAAAGAGAATATATGCAATAGATAAGAACCCATACGCCATAAAATATGCAAGAGAAAACGTCAGAATAAATGAGATGGAGAATATAATTGAAGTTATAGAAGGGGATGCAAAAGAAATTGTGCCGAAGCTGCCAGAGGCAAATCATATTATCATGAATTTGCCCCACAAAAGTTTTGAGTTTTTGCCTCTCGCCATAAGAAAGGGGAAAATCCTTCATTATTATGAAATTCTGGAAAGAGACAGCATAGAAAAAAGAATGGAAGAGATAAAAGCTTTAGGTAGAAAAGAAGGCTACAGCATAGATATAAAAAATGTTAGAGTAGTTGGCAGTTACTCGCCAGCGAAACAAAGAGTAGGGATGGAAATATATGTGAGAAAGTGATACGCTCTTTTCCATTACCTTTATATAATAAATTTTCATCTACATCCATGGCTCGAAAACCTGCAAGGATGTATAGAGATGTCAAAGGCAGAGTGACAACAAGAAAAGAGTACATTGGAGGAGTACCAAATCCAAGAATAAGTCAGTTTGATTTAGGCAATCTAACTGCAGATTTTCCTGTGGAAGTTTCATTAATAGCAAAGGAAAAATGCAATATACTTCACCGTGCCCTAGAAGCAGCTCGTATTGCTGCCAACCGCTATATAGTGAAAACTGCGGGCAAATCAAATTACAGAATGAAAATAAGAATATATCCCCATGTTGTTGTAAGGGAAAACAAGCAGGCAACTGGAGCAGGAGCAGACAGAGTTTCCCAGGGAATGAGAAAATCATATGGTAAACCAGTTGGTACAGCAGCCAGAGTAAAAGAGGGACAAAAAATTATTTCTATATGGACGACTCCAGAAAACATTGAAAATGCAAAAACGGCTTTGAAAAGAGCAACAGCGAAATTGCCAACACCTTGCAGGATAGAAGTAACCAAATTAGAGCCTACATAATCTCTTATCCACTAATGCTAAAGATAAAGCATAAGTTTTTTCTATAACTTCTCTTATTACAATTGTGCCAGAAGAAAACTTTATAGAAAAATTAAGGGAGGAGATAGACGTTATCGAGAGACATCTCCAGATACTGAACATGATAGTTGATGAAGGACCAATAGGTATAATAAAATTATCAGAGAAAACCAATCTACCCCCTCACAAAGTAAGATATTCCTTGCGGGTACTGGAAAGTCACGGCCTAATCAGACCATCTGCAAATGGTGCCGTAACAACAGAGAAGACAGAAGAATTTATTAATAACTTCGAAAATATACTGAATAATATTATTTCGAAACTACAAAAATTGGAAAGATATTTCGCGCCGCGGTAGCTCAGTCTGGGAGAGCGTGCGGCTGAAGACCGCAAGGTCGAGGGTTCGAACCCCTCCCGCGGCATTTTTATGATTAAAGAAAATATTCTGTTGAAACTATCCTATGCTGATTCATTCACAATCCTGAACGGGGTATTTGGGCTTCTCTCCATATTTTTTATATTGCAGGGAGATAGCCACGTCGCATTCATTTTTATATTGCTTGCAGTGCTTGCAGATGGAATGGATGGCATAATGGCTAGAAAATATGGTGGCTTTTTAGGCAGATATATGGATGAATTTTCGGATATTGTTTCGTTTTGTGTTGCCCCCTGTATTTTTGCCTACCATACCTATGAGATAGGTTTCGATGTCATATTTTTTGCTTCTTCTTCTATCTTTCTAATATTTGGCATGCTCCATTTGATAAATTATCATATCAGTAAACAGGATTTTTTTGTAGGTGTAACGACGCCGGCAGCAGCAATAATAGTAATAAGTCTGGCATTTCTTAATTTTCCTTTGTATACTATCATTGCAGCTTTTATTGTACTTGCAATTCTAATGATTTCCCCTTTACCATATCCAAGAATAGAAAGACATTTTGCCATTGTAGCATGCATTATAATATTTTCAGCAATGAGCGGAATAAAAGAGTTTGTTTTGCTTCTTTTGATTGCAACAATACTTTATACAATATTTGGACCAGTTTATATGAAAACTAAGAGTAGTAAAATGAGTCTTTAAAGAATGTTAAGTCTATATTGCTCCAGTCATCAAAGTCATTTCTGCCGTGACTTCCATCTGAATAATCCACTAGCTGGAAAGCATATCTATAATTCATACAACTTTTGTAATTGCGATATATCCAGTATCCTTTCATCCATGGAACATTGCAACTTTCATTGTCTATCCCTCCAAAATCATCATCAAATAAGCCAAGTGTATGGCCAAGTTCATGCATGAAAAGGCTTGCATATGCTTTCTTTCTTCCTTCTCCAATACGCCAACTGTTTATATAGTCACAGGCAAGCAGCACCGAGTCGCAATTATCCCATCCAACAAAAGCATGCCCGCCTCTTTTTGATGAGCCATATGAAACTAAGATGAAATAATGGAATATTCCATGTCTTGGATTGCTTACATTTTCGTGCAAGAAATATTCCCAGTAAAAATCCCTTGCAGTTCTATAATAAACTCTTTCCATGTATGGCAGTTCTTCATCAACATCAATATGCAAGGTTATATTGTGCCTGGCAAATGCATCATATAACATCTGTATGCTTTCCTCATACAATTCATATCCAGGCATGTAATCAACTTCAATGAATAAATCTTTGGCAAAAGGATCTGCAAGCCAGTCTGCCATATAATATTCCTCATAATCATTCAAGCCATCATTATCATAATCAATGCTGTGATTTTCCACAACAAAATCACTAAAGCCGTATTTATCCTCCCATTCTATTGGCAAGCCATCTTTATCATAATCCTTGCCATAATCGCTTTTCATTGGATCTGTTTTGTAAATATTTACCTCTTCCCAGTATGTTAGGCCATCTTTATCATAATCATTGTAAAAAATATCAAACCATATTTCTACGCCATTCAGCTTTATATGTCCATAGCCATCAGCATCGCCTAAAAAATCATCTCCAAACCAGTTTCCAGTTGCTAAATCATATGTAATCTGCTTTATTTCAAATCCTACTTTAAATTTTATGTCAACTGCTTGTTTGCTGTCATCCACATTCTGCCATGCTGTAAAATCTGGCATCACATCTCCTTTGAGTCGTGTTTCGTTTTTCATTCCATCTATGAAAATTTTTATTTCGTAGTTTTTCTCTCCTTCCATGCTTCTTGCTCTTTTTATTTTAATCGCAACCTTAATATCAACTAAAGGATCGAAATCGTCAATTTTTACAGGAAACATCTTTTTTGAAGGAACTTGGTGCCTCTGTGTTTCTTTTACTTTTGTTTCTTCCGCCTCCTTTAATTCTGTTTTTACATCCTCATACAATGGCGTTATAAGCCAGGGGAAATATTTTATTCTACTCAACAAAATATGCATTTTTCTCGGCAGCACATTTCCCCACCAGTTATGCCTTGCATCAGCTGTTGAATATTTTGCATTTAGAGAATATATGTGGCTATGGGCAACATCATTATAATGAATTTCAATATTCCTACAATTTTCGAGGGTTATGCCAAATCTATTGCTGGTTATTCTACACCTCTTTATTTCATTTTCTCTGCATTTCTCCATTTTAATACCGTATCTGCTTTTGAAAATCGTGCTGTCCAAAATGCTGTTATTATAACTTTCAATCATTCTTATCCCAAAGCTTCCATAACTTACATTGCATTCTTTTATCAAATTGGAAGAAGAATCCAAGAAGAAAATTCCTCCCTGGTTATTATTATTTTTGTAAATGCTACATTTTTCTATGATATTATTGGTTGCATTTTGAAGATACAAACCAACACCAGATGTGTGAATGGTGTTATCTTTAATGATATTATTATTGCCATACACTTCTATACCCAACCCACATTTATAGATATAATTTGCTTGAATAATGCTATTATTTTTAATAACTATTCCACCACCACATCCATAAATCGTGCAACCAATAATTTTTGTATCATTTGCTGCAATTCCATATTTTCCCTTATATATGGTACAATTTAATATGGCAGCATTTCTACCATCAATTTCAACTATGGCATCACTCGAATTTGTAAATGTAATATTTTTTATTATTACTCCGTTTCCTTCTATCAAAGCTACTTTTTCACCTTTTCCATCAATAACTACTTTTCCTCTTCCAATCAGCATTATGCTTTTGTTTATAACCAAATTCTCATAATAGAGTCCTTCTTCTATGTATATAATATCTCCATCGTGAGCAGCGTCGATGCATTCTTGTATGCTTTCTCCCTCTTTGACAACTATCTCATCTGAAAAATATGCTGGAACATTGATTAAAAAAACGAGAGCTATAATCAAAGCCAGCTTTTTCATAATGCTATATGTTCTTTGATATTAAATTTTTCACTAAAACCAACTATCCAGCTTTGTCTGCCCGCTGGCATCAACAATAATCTTTTCTTTTCTATCTTCTTTTTTATCTTCCATCCTTTCCTTTTCTTCCACCATCTCCTTAATCATATCTCTCAACTTTTTGATCTGTATCATCATCCTCTTTTCTTTTCTCCTGCTGCTCCAGTAATATGCCTCGTCTCTTGAACCACGCATAATAAGAATATATACCTCGCCTGGCAAGCCGCCTCTTGCTGTTCTCCCCCTCCTCTGAATATGGCGAATGGCAGATGGAACAGGCTCGTAAAATATAACCAAGCTTGTTGCCGGAATGTCTATACCTTCCTCGCCTATACTTGTTGATACGAGTACATTATAGAAACCGCTTTTGAACAACTTTATAACTTTTTTCTGCTCATCTTGGCTCATGCCGTCGCCGCTTCCTTTTGCCTGGCCAATGAATTTTGCAGCTTTTATACCTGGCAATTTATTCAATTCCTGATGAAGTACTTCTATGGTATCGCGATATTCAGCAAAGACAATTGCTTTTGCATTTTCTTTTGCCATAAAATGCTCTACCAATATTTTTTTAGTGAATTCAAGCTTTGGATTGATTGGCGTTGTTCTCAAAATTTCGTCCCTTATGAACCTGTATTTCATGCTTTGCCTGATTTTCTTTCCAGCTTTTGAGGGATCCATCTCAATTTTTTTAATGTAATTTTTTGCTGCTTCTATGCCCTGACTAGTGAGCATTTCTTTCAGATGATATATTTTTATTAGGGCAGACACAACGCTAACAGCCTGATAAAGACTGCCTCCCTCATTTGCAACTCTCTTCTGTATTCTTTCCTGCAGCTGAATGAGCATTTTCTTTGTAACTCTTCTTGGAGAAAGAGATATCTTGAAATATTTATTCAGTTCAATTAAAAAATCCATTATTAGCTCGTCAATCTTCGCTGCAATCGCTTTTATTTCCCTTGGCATCTCAATTATTTTCCATCTTAATTTTCTCTCTGGAATATATGGCTTGACATCTCTATCTTCTTCGGTTCTCACCTCTATATTCTCTATCCCCAAATTTGTTATAACCTCTTTAAGGCGGGAGTAATCGCTTCCTGGAGAAGCTGTTAAGCCTAAAATCTGCACTCCTTTTTCTAAACATTTCCTTGCTATAGAAACATATGCATAATTGCCTACAGCTCTGTGTGCTTCGTCAAAAATTGCTAAACTGAATTTACTGAAACCTATCATATCCAAGTCATTTTCTATTGTTTGAGGAGTAGCAACAATAATCTTCGCCATTTCATAAATTTCCTTTCTTTTTTCCTTTTTTGTTTTCTCGCCTGTAACTAGGAAAATTCCGTTTAAAGTGGTAAGTTCCTTTACGGTAGCATAATGCTGCTCACAAAGTGGCTTTGTGGGAGCTAAAAACAAAATTTTGCCATACTTTGCTTTATAGGCAATTAACATCACAGCAATTATTGTTTTTCCAAGCCCCGTAGGCAAAACAACTAAAGAATTTTTATCCTTAACAGAATTGAATATATTAATCTGGTATTCTCTCTTAACAATTTTATTTGGCTTTATATTCTCCATTTCAACAAATTCGACAAATTCCATTTTCAAGATAAAAATAACCCGCGCTTATATAAATATATGGCGAGATATGAAGGAAAAAGAGAGGAAAAATTGGAATGAAATTTTTATTGTAGAATACTTGCTTTTTCAATTTGAAATAAAGATGAAATGGAAGAGTCAGAAAATTTGTATCACTATGTAATAAAACACAGAGATATCTTTCATTTTTTAGACTTAAATTTTGGATTTCCTAGCAATAAATTTAACAAAACTTATATAAAAGATTTTTATGTTGAAATAGGATGGGAATATTTGATAAATTGTCAGGATGGCTTCTTTCGATATTTGGTAAGAGGCAAGTTAAAATAGGTATTTATGGGCCTCCAAATGCTGGTAAAACAACGCTTGCTAATAGAATCGCCATGGACTGGGCTGGCACTATTGTTGGCGAGGTATCAGAAATACCCCATGAAACGAGAAAGATCCAGAAGAAAGACAGAATAGTTATAAAAGATGGGAAAGCTTCTTTAACTATAGATTTAGTTGATACGCCTGGCATAGCAACAAAAATCGATTATCATGACTTTCTGGAATATGGGCTGACGGAGGAAGAAGCAAAGAAAAGAGCTAAAGAAGCTACTGAAGGAGTTATAGAAGCAATTAAATGGCTTGATAATTTAGACGGTGTTATTTTGCTTATGGACAGCACTAAAAATCCTTTCACACAAGTCAATATAACAATCCTAGGAAATTTAGAAGCAAGAGAACTTCCTTTCATAATAGCCGCAAATAAAATAGATTTAAATGGCTCCACTCCAGCCACGCTAAAATCGGCTTTTCCAAAGCATGAAGTTGTTCCTATTTCTGCTTTAAATGGCATTAATATGGATTTACTTTATGAAGCAATGCTTAGGAAGTTTAGAAAAAAGAGGAAGTAATATGGAGGTAAAAGTAAATTTCGTATCCGAGGAGAAGTTGAATGGGCTGACGATGGAGGAAAAGTTAGAATTTATTTTAAAAGAGGTAAAGAAAGGACAGATTCTGGTGCTGGAAAGAGGACTGACAGCAGAAGAGCAAGCAAAACTGATCGAGATGACAATGAAAAAGGTTAATGATAAATTTGCGGGCATAGAAATGGAAAGTTATATGGCAGAGAAACAGAATTTCTGGCAGAAATTATTCGGGAAAAGCAGGGCAAGGATGACAATAGTTGGGCCTGCTGATAAACTAAAGACAATATACAAAGACAAGGAAATCATAAAAGCAGTTATAGTTAGTGAAAGATAAAATGCCCCATCAATGCCTTAAATGCGGAAAAGTATACAAGGACTCAAAGTATGTTTTAGAAGGCTGCCCAGAATGCGGTGGCAAAAGTTTTTATTACACAAAGAAACCTTTAGATGAGAAAAAAAGAAAGGAATTGCTAAAAGAAATTGAGGAAGAAACGATAAAAGGAGAAAGAATCGATGAAATTATAGAGGAAATTAAGAGGAAAAAGGAAAAAGCGATAAAAGAAGCGGAGAAGCTGAAAGATAAAGTGGAAAGTATAAGTGTCAAAGAAGTTGGAGAGTATGAAATAAATGTGAAAAGATTAATGGAGGAAGGAGCAATAATTGTTTACAAAGACGGAGCTTATTTCATCTATCTGCCCTCCCTCTTCGGAGGAAAAAAATAATATAACCTACAGTATTCACAACTCATGATTAGGGACATAGATATCACACGCCTGATTGTTGAAGAATTCAGCAAAAATTTTCTTCAGAATATAAAAATAGATGTTGCCATTGTGGGTGCTGGACCCAGCGGCTTAACGGCAGCGAAATATCTAGCAGAGAAAGGAAAAAAAGTTGTGATATTTGAAAGAAAGCTTTCGCCTGGCGGCGGAATGTGGGGTGGCGGGATAGGATATCCATATATTGTTGTGAAACAGGGGCACGAAATACTGGAAGAAGTGGGAATAAAATGTATTGAGAAAGATGGATACTGGATTGCCAACTCTATAGAAGCTGTTGCAAAGCTTGTTGCTGCTGCCATAGACGCTGGAGCTACAATTTTCAATGGAATGAGTGTGGAAGATGTTATGGTTAGAGATGGAAAGATATGCGGAGTAGTAGTCAACTGGAGCGCCATTATGGAAGCAAATTTACATGTTGATCCTGTTTCCATAGAAGCAAGTGCCGTCATAGATGCAACAGGGCACGACTGCAATATTGCAAAAATAGTGGAGAAGAAATATGGACTTCACACACCTACAGGTAAAATAGAAGGTGAGAAATCAATGTGGGCTGATGAAGGAGAAAGAAAGACAGTAGAAAATACAGGCGAGGTTTTCCCTGGATTGTATGTTACAGGAATGGCAGCCAATGCTGTTATGGGAGCCCCAAGAATGGGACCAATCTTTGGAGGGATGCTTCTTTCTGGCAAAAAAGTGGCAGAACTGATAGCAGAAAAATTATAATGTCATTTGTAGCATGGTTCTGGGTGGAACTATACTAAATGATGAAAAGATTCGGCAGGACATGGGAAGGCAAGGTAGTTAATAGCATTATTGCCTTCCTCATCTTTTTATCTGCCCTTTCGATAGCCCTCTGAGGCAATGCAGCATTTGCTCTCTTTTCCATTCCTTTCTTCATCATGGCAATTTTTATTTTTGTAAAAACAGTTATAATACCTTAAAAAAGTGAAGAGAGTCATTACAACAAAAAATCTCTCAATCCTTCTTTATTTCTATTTTATCTTCCATGTAAACACGCATTCCATCAAATGCCGCTATTGTTGGTATGCCTGAATTTTGAGTAATCCAGTTTGCTTGCTCAGTGGCATTGCTTAAAACCTTCAATCCCATATGAGTCAGGATTGCCAGCTCTGGCTTAACCTCTTTAATCAATTCTGCAGCATCTTCAGCAGACATATGAAATGGTATTTTTCCGTTTAAGGGACGAGTTAAACATATTATTAGTAATCTTGCTCCTTTATGTGCCTTTATTAGCCCATCAAAAATCTGTGTATCGCTTGTATATGAAACGACACCACTCTCAAGTGTTAATTTGAAACCGACAGTTGTCTCATCTGAATGTAAAGCAGGTGTAATGTTAATTTCATACCAGTCCTTGATCAAAAATTTATCCCCTGGTTTAACCATCTTCACTTCTTTAACTATTTTTTTGTGGTAAAAAGAGATAGGACGATAATCGTTTATTCCATTTATTACGCTCTCACTTCCAATAAGCATCCCTCTTCTGTTTTTACCTCCAAGTGTCATGGCCTCAATAAGTATTTCAGCATCTGTATAATGATCAGGATGAGCATGGGATACAAAAACAACATCTGTTTGCGTGGGATCCAAACCAAGTTCATACATTTTAACTAAAGCTCCTGGACCAGGATCGACATGCATCAAAAGTCCCTTATCAGCTATGTATATGCCTCCTGTTGCCCTTTTCTGAAATATCGTTGCAAATCTTCCGCCGCCGGTGCCAATGAATGTAATCTTTGCCATTAAACGTAATACATTTTTGCCTATTATATTTTGGGAAAAATCTGATGAAAAAATGGTGTTCGCTGCAAATTGTATCACCAGAAATCGATGCAATTTTAAAGCACAACTCCTTTTAATCTCATGAGATGGATGAGCATTCTCGCAGCTTGTCTTCTAATGGCGGTTGTTTTTTATCCTTTAGTGACAGAGGGCAAAGAAAAAAGAGATGTTGTATTTTCCATTCTTACTCCAAATTGTATGAAAGAAAGAAAATGCGTGATGACCGAAAAAGAAATTCATTTGCTGCTGAACAACCTTGAAAAACTAAGAGATGCCATCGAAAGAGATGATAGAAAAATGATTGAAAAATTGGTTAAGGAGATAGAAGACCAAGGGTTGAAGGAAATTTCTGCGGTAACCAAGCTGCTAAATCGATGCGACTTTGTGTGGAATTTATCCAATTTGTTTTGCCTTACCTTTGGATTTGGTTGTGGCATGATATATTTTCGGCTGGACAGTCTACTTTTAGCACTATCTTATATTCCGCTATTTGACCCCATAATGAGTGCTCGTTTCATATTGCTCTCCATGATAACATACCTTATCAATCATGTATATCCTGTGAGATTTATACTCTCTTTAACATTCTTTGAGATTTTTGAGGGCAGTTTGAATACTTATGGATTAAAAGGGGTAAAGAAAATTACTGAATCTTGGGGTGTAATACTCGGTTTCGTCGGCATTATAATAAATCTTTACATAGTTGCACCAAGAGGACCTCTTGGATGGCACGTTATTCCTTTTTTCTTCTGCCTCGGATATTCTCTGCTTGCGTTGGAAGAAGAATGGCATCATAAAACATCCTGCATGGCTTGTTGATGTTGTATGATATCAAGTAGCAATATTTTTATAGCCTGATTTTTTAAAATTTTATGAGGGGGTTGGCAAGCATTGGTGTAGTTTGCTTGCTTCTTTCACTGACATTTTATCCGGCAGTTTATGGAAATGAGGAAAAAGCGAAAATTGTAATTCAGCAATATAAACTGGATGATATAGAAAAGATTGAAAGAGAAATAAGCATAGAAAAGGCTGATGAATTGCTTAAAAATCTTGAAAAACTGGAGAAAGCGATTAAAAATAATAAAAGAGAGGAAACTACGAAACTAATCCATAAACTGGAAAAAGAAGGTGTTGATAAAATTTATTTCGTGCATGAATTAATGAATGGCATAAATGCGTCGTGGAATCTTTCCAATCTATTATGCCTTACATTTGGTTTTGGTAAAGGCGCTTTTCTTTATATGCCTGAAAATCTGCTCATAATAGCCGCATTGTTGGGAATAATAAAATTTGAAAGCCTCTGGGATTTGCTGGCATTCATAGCACTGGTGTATTTAGTAGCTGTAATCTCTCATTTAATTCCTTTTAGAGTGGCATTGCCCTTTACATTCTTTGCAATTGCGAGCGGAGAATTAACAACTGTTGGCTTAAATGGAATGAAAACTCTTCATCCAGTGAATAATCTAACAGCGTTTGGGGCAATAATTGGCTTTATTGGATTAATAATAAATATTATCATTCCAAGAGAAGATGAGCCCATCCTATACTTTTTCTGCGCCGGCTACTCTTTACTTGTATTAGCATCTTATCTGGAAGGGTCTTGAAAAATCCACATTAAGAAGAGCTTATTCAGGTAGTTTTATATCTGCCCCTATAAAATGTACACCATACGCAAGAGGAAAATGCGGGAATAGATAGCTACGGTGCATATTATAACTAATTTCCAAGCAATATTTTCCAGCATTTATCCCTGTGATAGTTAATACATCTAATATATCATCTCCAAACCACCACCATTTATTTTTTCTGTCATTTGCAATAATAAATACTTTCTTAACGGTATTATCCGGATATATCCACTTTACTCTTTCTATTCCCTGCCCGGTTGCAGGCTGGATTATTCCAACAAATGTATTGTCAATGTTAAAAATTTTCTTTCCTTTGAGCATAATCGCTCTTTTACCATAAATATTTATATCAAAAATACTGTCAAAATCGGCTTCCCATAGAGCGAATATTTTATCCCCCATCGTATACGAAATTTCCAAATCTTTACATTTATTACTAAAATTGATCCATAACGAATTGTTGTTATATTCTACCTTTTTATTATCGATCCCAAAAGCTCCAGACATGGCAATCACATACCATGTCCCAGCTGATAAATTTAGCCAGTCAGGTAATAAAAATACTCTCCCCTTAACTATTCCTTGTTCATAAGTTGCATTATCATATGTGTAATTGATAAATCTACCCCTCCCCAAATGAAAATAATAAATTTGCCCAAGTTTTCCTCCTGAAAAAATCATAGATGCCATGCTACACCATAATTGAGAAGAATTCATTACCAATAGATATATTCCGCTTCCTATTGCCTTTCCATCCCTTATAGTCCCGTTTACGATATATTCAATTACATCTATGGATATTGGATATTGGGAAGAGATTTTCACTGCACACCATGCATGATTGAAATTTAAATGAAAAGAGGAGTTGCTATTAGAGTCATAAACAACCTTTGTTTCATTTACTTGGTGATCGATTTCGTATATAATCTCACTACTAGATAAAATGATAAAAATAGAGAAAAGAAATAGAAGAGGAGTAATGTGTTTCATGTTTCTATATTCCCTTCTGCGTTTATCAACTTTACTGATTTGTGTAATCTCTTTCCCAGTGGTTGTTATTCTCGTTTTGTTCAGTCACCGAATCATATGGATCAATGTCCACACATACTGTATAAGTTCCTGGACCAGACGGTATGGTAACACTAAGATAAGCTGTATGAAGCTGACCATGTCCTCCCGAACCATCGAAAGATTGTTCATCATAATATGGATATCCCTCAACATATCCCCTTACAGCCCATCCATTATTAATCTTTCCTCCTGCGCTTTCTACAGTCACTGTAATATAAAATTTTCCATTTAATACATCAACTTCCACCTGTGGTTCTCCGAAGAATTTTAATTCTGGTTGAATATCAATATAAATGCTTTTTGTTTCTGTATCGCTTTCACCTTCAGCGTTGTATACTGTTAAAGTTACATAATATGTACCATTCTGCTCATAAACATGCGTGGTAGTACCAGAACCAGTATCTTTAATTAATTTGGTTGTTCCGTCTCCAAAGTTCCAGTACCATTCTACGGCATTTTGAGAGAGATCAATAAATGTTACAGTTTCGTATGCACTCGGATACGGTGGATCCCAGGTGAAACTTGCAAAAGGTGGGTTATTGGTATCATCAATGGGTATCGGTTCTGAGGGTTCGTCTGTAGCAGCTTTTACTGGCAACATTGTCATTACTAAACAACTTCCAACCAAAACCACAAGCAACTTCCCATTCATCAAAAATTTAAGGGGTATCTGGTATATATATATATATATATTACGAAATCTTTATAAATAATTATCCTTAATTTATAGATAAATAATTACTCCTTTCCTATCGCTGCCAGATAAGCAATCAATGACTCAAGTTGGATGCGCTCGTTGCTTCCTTCAACTATTCTGAATTCAACTTCTCCCATTCTGTCTATAATTTCCGCTTTTTTTATCTCTGGAATGGAAACATCGAAAATGGCATTATGTAATCCCTTAATGATGTCCTCGCCAGATAGTCCGTCTTCAATAAACATCTTATCCAGAATTTCTCTTGCTTTCAAAAAATCGCCTTTTAAGGCAGTTTCAAGCAACTCTTTTGCTATTTCTGGCTTAGCAACAGCAGCCATTTTGTAAACAACCTCAGCATCAATTTTTTTTGTTAAGCTTGCTGCTACCTGCAAAGCGTTTATTGCTTTTCTCATATCCCCATTGGCAACGTAAAGCAAAGATTTCATTCCATCCTCTGTTATCTCAAGCCCCTCTTTCTCTGCAATTTTCAGCAAATATTTCTTCATATCCTCCTCGCTTATAGGAGAGAAACGGAAGACAACGCATCTTGACTGTATTGGTTCTATTATTTTGCTGCTGTAATTACATGATAAAATGAAACGGCAGGTTGCTGTATAACGCTCCATCGTTCTCCTTAAAGCCGCCTGAGCGTCTGGCGTTAATGCATCAGCTTCATCAAGAAATATTATTTTAAATGGGGCTCCTCCTATTGGAGCTGTTCTTGCAAAATTTTTTATTCTACCCCTAACAACATCTAAGCCTCGTTCATCACTTGCATTCAACTCTTCAAAATTTTCCCGCCATTTATCTCCATAAAATTCCTTTGCCAAAGCTATGGCACATGTTGTCTTGCCAGTGCCAGCTGGCCCTGCAAAAAGCATGTGAGGAATGCTGCCTGACTTAACATATGCCTTCAAACTTTTAACAACATGCTCCTGCCCTACAACATCATCTAATTTTGATGGCCTATATTTCTCAGTCCATATCTCCATCATTGTACCGCCCTCTTCTTTGATTCAATGGTAGCATCTTTATCAAGGCGATGATCGATGCGAAGATCAATGTGTATTCTTTTAACTCCCATTTCCACCATTGCCTCATGTGCTTTTTTGATAACTTCAAATATTTCATCCAAACTTTTTGCTTCTATTGTTGTTGCCATTGCTCCTGTTTCATGTTTCAATCCAGATTTCTTTATTTCTTCTATTGCCTTCTTAACATATTTGCTAACTGATGCTCCTTCAGATGTAGGAAATATTGCAAATTCTGCTATAATCATGACTTTTAATAAGTGCATCCTTTAAAAATTTTGAGATGCCTAATCCTAAAAATTATAAATTCTTTTCTAATTCATTAACAATGTATGTGAAAGCTATTCCTGAAAAATGTTCTGGATGTATGGTTTGTGAAATTGTTTGTTCAATGAAACACTGGAATGTTGTCAACAGGCTTAAATCTGGAATCAGAGTGGAAAGAAAAAGTGTCGTCGATGACATCCCTCATGTTTGTAGCCATGGCAACGAATGCAATTTTGAATGCATAGAAGCTTGCCAATTTGACGCAATGAAGAAGAAAGATGGCATTGTATATGTTGATTATGAGAATTGCATCGGATGTAAAGCATGCGAGAAGGCATGTCCATTAAATGCGGTATGGATTCATGAAAAGAAGGCATATAAATGTGATTTGTGTAATGGCGAGCCGCAATGTATTAAATTCTGCTCTCAGGAAGCATTGGTTTTGGAGGTGTGAAAATGTTTAGTTATGGTGGAAATATTTTAACTGTTGATTTGTCTACAGGAGAAGGAGTGAAAAAGTCACTGGATGAAAAACTTGCTTTAAAATATCTTGGAGGAGATGGATTTGGCGCCTATTTCATGAACAAGGTGGTTGATGCCTCGAAAGATGCTTTCTCTCCAGATAATGCCATTATAATTGCGCCTGGCTTACTTACAGGTACTGCAGCCCCCACAGCAGGCAAAACTTCATTTTTTGCAAAATCAGCACTGAACAATGGATGGAACGAAAGCGTCGTGGGGGGAGGAATAGGAGTTGCTTTAAAGCAGGCAGGATATGATGTGCTGATAATAAAAGGAAAGGCAGAAAAGCTCTCTTATCTGGTTATAAAAGATAATGAGGTTGCAATTAAGTCAGCAGAACATTTAAAGGGCAAGACAACAAGGGAAACAGCAGAGGAGATAAAGAAAGACGAGGGAGATGTTGTTGTAGCTACCATAGGCATAGCTGGGGAGAAACTTGTGAGATTTGCATGCATTGATTGTGAAGAAAGGCAGGCAGGAAGAGGAGGCATGGGAGCAGTAATGGGAAGCAAAAATCTAAAGGCCATAGCTGTTTATGGCAGCAAAGACATTGAAGTGGCCAAGCCAGAGAAAATGTATGAACTTCTTGAAAAATACTATGAGGAAATGATCAAACATCCATCTTTTGAGGCAGATGGAAAATATGGAACAGGAGAATTTCTGGAATGGATGAATAGCGAGCGTGGAACATTTCCAACAAGAAACTGGAGAGAAGGAGTTTTTGATGAAAGGAAAGAAATTGATCCATACTACTGGGCTCCTCGATATGCAGTAAAAAATAAAGCATGCATACAGTGTGTTAAGCCATGTGGCAAAGCATTTGTTCTGAAAAAATTTGAAGGCATGTTGGATGGCGTTGAATATGAAACTTTATTTGCACTGGGCTCAAATTGTGGAGTGGCAAGCATAGAATATGTCGCCAAAGCAAATGAACTTTGCGACTTATATGGAATAGATACCATCTCAACAGGAGGTGTAATAGGCTTCGTCATGGACTTATATGA
>JAPDJQ010000063.1 GCA_029259015.1 Thermoplasmatota archaeon
CAGAGATGAAATTTTAAGGCAGATAAATGAGGCATATAGGCAGTATGAAGGAGAGGAAATTGTTAAAATATTCACATCAGGCAGTTTTCTAGATGAGGAGGAAATTCCTCTTGAATTGCAGAAATACATAATCAAAAAGTTTTCCAAAGCCAAAAAGATTATAATAGAAAGCAGACCGGAATTCATTGAAAATTTAAAAGAGCTAGATGATAAAACAAGAATTGAAGTTGCAATGGGTCTCGAATCTGCAAATGATTTGGTTTTGGAATATGCAATAAATAAAGGATTTACTTTTAAGGAATGGATGAAATCTGCAAAAAAGGTAAAGAAATATGGAAGAGAGCTCAAAGTTTATATTCTGATTAAACCGCCTTTTTTAACTGAGAAAGATGCAATAAGGGATGCAGTAAAAAGTGTAGAAAAAGTAAAAGATATAGCAGATACAATTTCATTCAATCCAGTGGCAATACATAGTAAAACTGTCTTGGAAAGGATGTGGAAGCAAGGGTTATATCGTCCCCCATGGTTATGGAGTGTGGTGGAAGTGCTGGAAAAGGCAAGAGAAATTTATGATGGCATAATAAAATGTGATGTTGTTGCTGGAGGGAAGATGAGGGGAAGTCATAATTGTGGGGAATGTGATAAAAAAGTTCTGAATGCAATTAGAAATTTCTCACTAACACAGAGGGCAGAGGAATTTAAAAACTTGGATTGCAAATGCAGGGAAGAGTGGAGAGACTTGATAGAGGTGGAGGAATTTATTAAGGGTTAAAATCTTCTGAGTTTTCTTCTATCTATTTTTACTCCTGTTGGTGTAACTATGAAATGGTGTCTGTCTAAGCCAGCTATATCTCCATTTATATCCTTCACTATTCTCTTCAGTTCATTTGTTACTCTTTCCAGTTCTATGTCATCAACGGAAATCGGAGAGACATCCAGTATGAGCATATTGCCTTCATAGATATATTTTGCAAATTCTTTTAAATCATCAAATTTCTGCAATTCTGCCACCTTAACATACATATTTGCTTCTGGCAGCTCCTCCGCCCCCGTCTCCTCCAAATCGATATACTCCTCCTTTTTCTTTCCAAATATCATCTTAATCATTTTAGAAATGCATTGCATTTATAAAAACTTTTCAAAATTTGTAAAAAGATAGGAAAATGTAAAGAGCCATTACAAACCAGGTTATGCTGCCTACATAAAGCCACATGCTGTATATTTTCGCCATTGCTCCCCCTATTATGATCAGCCAGGGCAACACAAATGCTATAATTGTATATAGTATACTTTTCAGCTTCATTGAAGGTGTAATGTAAATTCGAAATAAAAAGGTTAGGATTTTTCTGCTTTGTGGCATAAACCATAATTCTTATATTTTCTGGCAGCATTCTCCAGCAGGGGATAGGATGCCAGAAAAGAGGAATTGGAAAGAATATAATGAGCATTTAATAAGAAGAGGCGAGATTCTTTTCAGTTTAGATTTTCTGGAGAAATGGGATGAAGAAATTGAAAAAATGAATAGAGGAAAGAGAGGAAGGCATATGAGTATCCAGAGAGTTTTGCTATTTTCATGAAAATATTGCATGATTGCATTCATATAAGATACAGACAGATAGAAGGTTTTTTGAGAGCTCTATCAAAATACATTCCAAATATAAAGGCTCCATCATTTAGCCAGATAAGAAGAAGAGCAATAAAAATTGAAATACCGTTGCCTAAAACATTGAAAGAAAGCAATGAAGATTTTGTTATTGCTGTAGATAGTTCTGGAGTAAAGGTAGCAAATCGTGGAGAATGGATTCGTCATAAATGGAAAGTGAGAAAAGGGTGGATTAAAGTTCATATTGCAGTGGATGTAAATACAAAGGAAGTGGTATCAGTAGAAATAACAGATGAAAGCGTAGGAGATGGAAAAATGTTGCCTTCATTAGTGGAGAAGGCAGAGAAGAACAAAGGAAAGAAACCAAATAAGGCAATAGCAGATGGTTAGCAATTGAAGCAATCAACAGAGTGGAAAAAGTTGTGAAAAATATAACGCAGAGAGGAGAGATTGTTGAATAAATTTCTACAAAAACATTATATCTTTTCTCATTTTTATGTTCATGATTATTGCTATCAAAGGAGAGAAAAAATCTGGAAAAACAGCATTTATTGAAAAATTGCTGGAAAAATTGAGGGGTTACAAGATTATCGTTATAAAAAGTAGCGAACATGAAAGAATCGATGAAGAGGGGAAAGACACCTTTCGTTACAGGGAAGCAGGTGCAGTAGCAAGTATAATTGTTGCAAGAAATGAAATTGTTTTATTCTCAAATGAAAATGGCTTGGATAAAGCGATAAATCTTGCAAAAAAACTTATGCCAGATTTGATCATTGTGGAAGGATATGAAAGTGTTGAAAAATTAAATTGCAGAATAATAGAAGTTGAGAAGGAAATTGATATTGACAAAATCTATGAAGAAGCGATGAAAGAAATTAAAAAATATAAAGAAAAGAAAGTGGTAATTTTTGTTGATGGAGAAGAATTGTCAATAAATAAATTTGTTGAAGAAATATTTTACAAAACAATGAAAGCGATGTTATCATGCTTAAGAGGAGGAGAAGGAAAGGAAATAGAAATAATGATAAGGGAATAAAAAAGCAATGAAGTCATTCATTCGGTTTTTTTACTATTTCTGGCATATCGGGCAGTAAAATGTCTTTCTTTTATTTGGCTCCTGTCTGTAAAAAACTAGTTTGCCACCACATTTCGGACAAATTTTTCTGTTGTAAACAAGAAGTATCGGCTTAATACCTTTCCCCTTCTTTTTCAATTCAAGAAATTTTTTGCATAGGAATTTCGTATTTTCCATAAGTTTTTCAATTTCTTCAATGTCCATTTCCTCAACCTTTTTCTCCGGGTTTATCTCTGCCCTAAACAAAATTTCATTTCTGAGTATATTACCAATTCCGTTGAAAATGCTCTGATCGAGCAACAAATCTCCTATCTTTCTTTCCTTTTCCTTTAAAATAAGTTGTTTCAGCCTTTCTTCGTCCCAGTTTGTTAAAGGGTCGATGCCATAATTTTCATGTAGCCATTTTTCCATTCTTTTTGCCTCATCAATTTCTATTACAGGAGCATTATACACAATCAAATTCTCTTTTGGAAAGAATAAAGCCAGTCTAACTTGTCTAAATGGTTTCGAATATTCCTTTTCAAATCTTATGCTTCCATACATCATCAGATGAATTCTTATAACATATCCATTAAAGTAAAGCAGAATGTTTTTTCCAAAACTTGTTGCCCTCCCCAGCTTTTTTCCTATTAACAAAGATGGCTCAACATGAATTTTCTTGCTTCTCACAAAAATGTCTTGCAGCGCTTCCCCTTTAAATCTCTCCTCAATCTGCAGTGCTCGAAGCCTTGCTGTGGGGCCTTCAGTCATTGATGTTATAAAAGTAAGGATTAAATTTTTATCCAAACAGTATCGGCTATTCAATTTACACGAAAAGAATTACCGCTTTTGCCGTTCTATCTTCCATACCAAAAAAATATAACTTTAGCCATATTCTCTTCCATGCAGTGCAGCAAATGCAGCAAGGAAGCGATTACATTCATAAGATACAATGGCACATATCTCTGCAGGCAGCATTTCATAGAATTTGTTGAGAAAAGGGTTAGAAAGGAAATAAGAAAACAGGGGTTACCAAAAGGAAATATAGCTGTTGCTCTCTCAGGTGGGAAGGATAGTTTAGTAGCATGCTATCTGTTATGGAAGATAACTCATAAAGACACAACTCGCCACATCCATGCCATTACTGTTGATGAGGGAATAACTGGCTATAGAGATAAGACAATAGAAATCGCCAAAAAATTCTGCAATGAATATGACATACCCCATCACATCATTTCCTTCAAAGATGAAATAGGCTTTACCCTTGATGAAATAAGTAGGGTTAGAAAAGAGCTGGCAGAATGCACTTATTGCGGAGTATTCAGAAGATACTGTTTGAATAAGGTGGCAATGGAAATAGATGCAAAGGTAATGGCAATGGGCCACAATCTTGATGATGTTGCTCAAACAATTTTGATGAATTTTGTAAGGAGTGATATAGAAAGAATGGCAAGGATGGCCCCTCATAAAAAAGTTCAGCCAGGTTTAATTCCTCGCATTCTGCCATTACGAACCATACCAGAAAAGGAAACAACTTTATATGCCTACATAAAAGGATTTGATGTGAGCGAAGATGAATGCCCATACGCCATAAGAGCAATGCGTGGAGTATATCGCGACTTCATTATGCAGCTCGAGGAGAAGCATCCAGGAAGCAGGCACAGCATACTCAAAAGCTTTCTTGAAATTGAAGATTGTCTCCGCCAGAAGTATCCGCCAGCGAATCTAAAACCATGCGAAATTTGTGGACAGCCTTCTTCTGAGCCCATATGCATGGCATGTCAGTTAAAGAAAAAGATAAAAGAGAGATATTCAGAAAAATGATGTAACGTCTTTTCTAATTTTTCAGACCTAATACCATCATGGAAAGGGAAAAGTAATATATCATGCTACAATAAGTTATTATGGAAGTCTTTGGCTTATGCAGCATATGCAACAAAGCAGGAAAAATGTTTACATGCAGACTCTGCGGGAGGAATGTTTGCTCGGAACATTTTGATTTTTCATCTGGTTTATGTATGAACTGCAAGGGAAAAATAATGTAATTTATACTATGATTGGTATCTCTGCTTTACACTTGCTACATTTATTTCCATCCAAGCCGACAATTTTTGCTGAAAAGCCATGTCTTTCAACAACTAAATTTCCACAGTTATGGCAGTATGTATTTTCATAGTCTCCATGAGGAACATTGCCTAGATATACGTAATATAACCCCTCCTTCTTAGCCATGTTATATATTTCCATCAATTTTTTAAATGATGTTGGAGGAATATGCAGCATCTTATAGTGAGGATAGAAAGCAGTGAAATGAATAACTTGCTGTTCACCAAGCTCTTCCATAACCCATCTGCAGAATTTTTTGATATCATTCATATCATCATTTTTTGTCGGGATCACAAGATATGTTATTTCCACATGCACTCCCTTACTCCTGTAATTCTTACATGCCTCCAAAACTGGCTCAACTTTAGCCCTGCATATTTCTTTATAAAATTCTTTGCTGAGTGACTTAACGTCAATGTTTGCAGCATCTAGGTAGCGGGTTATTTCATTTAATGGATCTTCGTTAATATAACCATTGGTAACAAAAACAGTATATAGGCCATGTTCTTTTGCAATTTTTGCTGTATCATATGCATATTCAAACCATATTGTTGGCTCATTATATGTAAAGGCAATGCCATCGCAGCATTTTCTGGCTTTTTCAACAGCCTCCTCTGGCAATATATCATGCAGCAAATAATCTTCTGGCTTCGCCTGGCTTATGGTATAATTCTGGCAATGAAGGCATTTAAAATTGCAGCCTACTGTGCCAAGAGAAAAGACCAGACTGCTAGGGTAAAAATGAAAAAGTGGCTTTTTTTCTATTGGATCAGGGTAAGCGGAGCTGCATGAGGCATATATGAGCGTGTATAACTTGCCATTTCTGTTTTCTCTTACACCACATATGCCTCGTTGTCCTTCATTCAGCAAACATGTATGGGGGCATAGTAAACATCTTACCTTTCCATTTTCTTCTTTCCAGAATCTCGCCTCCTTTTCCACAAATTTATATTTCATTGGCTATAAATAGATTACAGTGATTTATTTCACGAACTTATTTTCGTAAGCCACTATTGCCTCCATTCCAACAATCCAGGCAGGAAGCATTTCATGATATATACTCACCACCTCATCAACCATTTTATGAACAGGAGATAAAAAATCTCCAGATGGAAATCCACCAATTATGCATATGACATCTTCTTCCATAATATTTTCGAGTTTTCTTTTCTCTCCGTCCATGCTGAATAAAATTCTTTTTCCTTCCAGTTTATCAAGCAATTCCTCCAAGCTTTCTTTTTTCATTTCCATTAAAGCTTCATTTTCAGGTGGCACCTTGCCATGCTCAAAAAGTTGTTCCATCAGTCCTTTAAATCTATTATAATTCTTTATTATTCTTGTTTCTGGCTTGATATAAATAACTTCATCATTTCTTGTATGAACATATGTTCTCAGCATTCCTTCTTTATTCAGTATAGA
The DNA here is from genome assembly GCA_029259015.1 of Thermoplasmatota archaeon. GTDB lineage: Archaea > Thermoplasmatota > E2 > UBA202 > JdFR-43 > JdFR-43. Next base: position 6,183 of record JAPDJQ010000063.1, read on the forward strand.
TTCATTGGCAATGAGCAGAAAAACATGGACAATGTCTGGCCTTCCTCTTCTCTGCCATTGTTTCAGTCCTTTCATTGCAGCATGATGCAAGGATGCATCTAAAATCTTACTTTTACTATTTCGTACCGCTGGATGCTTTATTAATTTTTTAGGAATTAATTCAAGCTCGCTATCTGCCAGAATTAAATGCATCATGTTAGTATCTCTTCCAATGCATCTTCTTCTATTGCCATTTTTATTTCCTGCGCTATTCTCTGCCCTGTTGATAAGCCAGGCTGTATCAAATCAGCATAGGGGCTGCCAGAAATATATAAATTTGTTCCTGCCACTATTCTGGCAGAGATTTCAAAAACTTTTATTTCAAGTTCATCAGTAACAACTGTTTCTAGGCAAAATGGCCCTATTATACCCCCAAAAAGCTCATGAGATTTTTCAACAACCTTCTTACCCATTTCAAATGCTTTTGGCAACAAAGATTCGCGCATTACAATTGGCGTATTCCCTGTAACAACAAAGGATGGCTGTATTCCCATTTCCTCCAGCTCAGATATTGAGCCAAGGCGATGTGCTTCATCAATATTTGCCTCATCTCTTCTATCTATTGATAGCAGCTCCAGACTTCCATTGGCAACTCTGTAACCATCCTTTTTCAAAGGAGAATAAAAGTAATGAATATAATATCTCGTGCCAATCAAAAATTCTTGAATGATATATGGCTTGCTTCTATCAATTTTTTTCTTAAAATCCTCATAGTCCTTTGCAATGAAAAATCCTCTTCCTCCTTTGGCTCCATAATATTTCACAATAACAGGCCTGTTTATATCTCTTGCATCTTCAATAATCTCAGGCATTTTTAAGCCAGCTCCCTCCAGCCACTGCCTTTCCTTCTCTCTATCAGATTCCCATTCAAGCACTGCTTTATTACCAAAGGTTGGTATCTTCAATTTTAAAAAGTTATCAGCACCCATATATTCGACAAACGAGCCATGAGGCACTATTACCGCATTTTTTGCATAAAATTTTTCTGCATATTCATTTATTTTTTTATAGCTATCAACAACAATAAATTCATCTGGTCTGCCAAGAGGAAATGCATCATAAAAAGCAGGTTTTTCCCTTATTGCTATGCCAATGCTTTTAAATCCCTCTTTTCTTGCCCCATTAAAAATTTGAAGGCTTGAATGAGAACAGGCTGTTGCTATTGCTATGTTACGCCTGTCATATTTATTTATAATTTCTTCTATTCCCATTACCCATTATATTCTAGCAATTTTTAAAAATTTTCTTTTTGTTTTTGGAAAAGAGGATAGTAATGCATAAATATACATAAATTATTTATTATTGGAGGCAGAATATGAGAAAGATATTGGGAATTGCAGGGGCAATGATACTATTGTCTCTTTCTTTAATGCCAGCTATTGCAAATATGAATACAGAAGAGCAGGAGAGAGGGACGGTTAGATGCTATATAATTGGTCCTGGAAAACTAGTAAAAAGAGAGGCAAGAATAACTGTGGAGGAAGCAAGCATTATTGTAGATAAGTTGCAAAAGGCTGTATATGCTTATCAACCATACAGAAACAGAGAAAATATGGAGCTAACCGACGAAGAAAAGGAAGAGATAGAAAAATTATTCGATGATGCACTTGCCGAGCTTAAAAAAGCAAATATATTGCCAGCAGATATTGACGCCAAAGCAATTGGCCTATTGCCTGATTTTGGAATAGGCTTTCTGAATCCAATACTCAGTCTTGGTATAGGTTACAGCTATATACCTCTGTATCCAGGAGAGGCGTTTATTGGCTTTATGCTACGTCCAATATTTGTGCAGTATTTCTTCCTTGGCTACACAGGATGCATTAATTTCCGATTGGTTCCACCACGTATGGAATACTGGGACTGGATGGGAACGCAAACTTTCATGATTCTTGGCTTCGTCGGAATATATCTTGACTTCGCAGATATAGGCTTTGGATTTCCACCAATTCAGTGCTTGATGGGAGAAGCTTTATTAACTGCTGGAGTCGACTGGATATAATTCCCTCTCCCTTCTATTTTTTATATATTATTATTTGCTGTCAAGCTACAAATATGAAAACTATCCCCAATCCCATTCCTGTTATATATCCAGGTGCTGGAAAATGCCCGGTGCTTTCCATATGCCAAAGAATATTATGCCTATGCCGAATTGCGAACCATTTATTTCAAACGATGGAACAAAAGACCTTGTGTGTCCATCTTCGTAATACCATAGCACCATGTGTCTTTTAATAATGAAGTTTATACCTGCTGGAAGAGAGTAGCCGGTACCATTTGTATCAAAAATGAAAGATATATTGACGTCGCTGCTTCCCTCATATTTTTCCTCCCCGCTATAAACACAGGGAATAAAAAGAATCGCTATGAAAAGAACAAATAACTTTCTCATGAATCTAAATTTATGAAGCATTTATAAATTTATCACACGTTTTGAATATGGCGTGTTTCTTCATTCATTAAGGTGCTACATTACAATTCATTACCAACAAATTTATTTATAAGTTTATATTTCCACCTTATGCAATGGCACGGAAGGAGCCAGAGAAAGGAAACTGGCGGAAGATACAGACCCTTCAGAAAGAAGAGGAAGTATGAGCTTGGAAGAGACCCAATGCTGGCGACAATTGGCGAGGATCAACTCAAAAAAATAAGGGTGAGAGGAGGAAATTATAAGATTAGAGTTATATCAACAAAATATGCTAATGTAACAAATCCAAAAACAGGAGAGACAAAGAAAGTAGAAATAAAAGATGTGCTGGAGAATGCAGCCAATCCTCACTATGTTAGGAGAGATATTATAACGAAAGGAGCGATAATTTTGACAGAGATGGGAAAGGCTAAAGTAACTTCTCGCCCTGGCCAGCATGGATGTCTAAATGCCATTTTAATAGAGGAAGCGAAGGATGAGGGATAAATGGGTTTTGTGGCCCATCTATTTTGATATTGATGCAAGTAAAAAAGAAGGAAGAAAAGTTGGTAAAGAACTTGCTGTAAAAAATCCCACCGCAGATGAAATTTTTAGGGCAGCAAAAAAACTAGGGCTAAATCCAGTAAAGGAGGAAAAAGCTTATCCGAAAAGATGGTGGAGAAAAGAGGGAAGAGTGCTGGTGGAGAAAAAAGGAAGAAAAACCGACATTATCAAAAGAATCGCGGAAATTATTAAACAAAATAGAGGTAATATATAAACTACATATACTTAAGATATCATTTCACTAAACAAAAATCCATCATTATTTCCTCGGCTACATATTTACTATATTAAGTATATATTGTATATATACTTAAGTTACTAAAACAAGCTTTTATATATACTTCTTTTTCATGCCCTCTATGACAAATGCTTTTCCTTTCTTTTTTGCCTTTTTTGCCTTTAGCATCTGCACTTTGTTGAATTCCTCAATGCTTATTATGCCTTCATGCTCTCCTTTAAAAATGAAATCTTCCCATTCTACAAGACCACAATAAATGGGATTGGAAAGTATGCGTGAAATTGTCTTTCTATCCCACTTGCCGCCTTTCTTTGTTTTAACTCCATTCTCGTTAAGCCATTCAGCAATGCTGCCTATACTCTTCCCATTCAGATACTCTGAAAAAATTTTCTTCACAACTTCAATCTCTTCTTTAACCGGCTTCAATGCCCCATCATCATACTCATAGCCATAAGGCGCTGGAGAGCCCAGCAACCCTTTCCCCTGCTTTGCTTTTTGGCGCATGCCGTCATATACACGCTCGCCAATCTGCTCGCTCTCAAGCTGGGCAATGCGCTGTATGATGTCCATCACGAATCTTCCCATTGCTGTTGAGGTATCCAAACTTTCTGTCATTGAAACGAATTCTTTGTTTTTCTGCCTCAACTGCTCCATCATGAGCATGAAGTTTTTGCTGTTTCTGTGGATACGATCCATTTTCATTACAAGCAGCACATCCCATTTGTCTATGTCTTCCATCATTTTTTGGTAAGCAGGGCGACGAACATCTCTCCCGCTGTAGCCATCATCAACATACTCGCCAGCTATCTCCCAGCCTCTCGCCTTGCAGTAGCTACGCAGTTTTTCAAGTTGGCTGTCGAGGCTAAAGCCTTCTTTCGCCTGGTCTTCTGTGCTTACGCGAGCATAAATCGCAACTTTTTTTACTTCATTCTCCATTTTATCGTGGCCATCGGTCTACCGTTAGCCACAATATTTTGGCAGCATATAAGTTTTATCAAATTTTTCAGGCAAAAAATTTTGAAATGAAATGCTGTCATTGGCTGCATTGTCAGCATGCAAAAATTTTCTAATTTTGCTGAAAACATTATTCAGTTTATGTAGTATCTAAACAACATTTATTTTATCATCTTTATGCATAAACCAAAACAAAATAACTCATTTTTCATTTTGCATTGTGTTCGAAAAAGTGAAGGAGGCAATAAATCCGTATTCCAATCCAGCTGAGAAGTATGACAAGGCAGCAGATTTTTATCACTTAATAATGGGTGTGTGGGAAATAAAGGCAAATACAGAAGCAATAAAAATGGCTGATTTAAAGCCAGGCGAGATTTTTCTTGATTTGGCAGCGGGCACTGGCTGGGTGTTTAAAAGACTGCTTGAAAAGGCAGAGGGCATAGCAGTCGATTTCTCATGGAACATGTGCAGGCATTGCAAAAATTATGGCAACGTTATTCAGGCAAACGCTCTGTCTTTACCATTCCAAGACGAAAGCTTTGATATAGTCTTCTCCAGCTTTTTGCTCGATCTATTGCCTTTAAACAAAATCCAGATTGCCATAGCGGAAATGAAAAGAGTTGTCAAAAAAGATGGCAGAATTGTTGCCGTTGCATTAAGCAAAGAAGGCAGAGGCATAGCCAAGGCAGCCCGCGTCCTTTACGAAATTTTTTATGATTACTGGCCAACAATAGGCGGCTACAGAGCAAGCAGCCGCCCTATCTATCTGCAGCATGAAATAAAAAAAGCTGGCCTGAAAATCGTTGAAAACAAACTAACAAAAATTCCGCTTTTTCAGTTTCCCGTGGAGATATGCATTGCACAAAAGCCATAATTTTGGCTGGAAAACCCTAGTTTCTGTGTAAAATTTGCCATTTTATTAAATGCGGTATGATAGCATATAACACTAAAATTAATTTAAAGCTTAATGTTTATTCCCATGCAAAAAAGCAAAAGGGCGCATGACAAACTTTTCATAATGGCAGAGAAGATGCTATCGTCCACTTTTCTCCGGCATGCATACATCAATTTTTTTGAAAAAGCGACGCTTGAAGAATTTGAAATGGCTGGTATAGAAAGAGAGCACAACGTGCTGCATATTGGTTGTGGGCCATTGCCCAATACCATCATAAGCCTAGCAAAGAATATTGATGCAAGTTATGTTGGTATAGATAAAGATAAAGAAGCTGTTGAAACAGCAAGAAAAATTGTCAAGGAGTATGGCCTTAAAAATGTCATGATTGAAGAAGGGGATGCATTGAGTTATCCTGTAAAAGATTTTGATTTCATAATAATATCATTTGGAGTGGAGCCAAAAGAAAAAGTTTTTGAAAGATTGAGGAAGGAAATGAAAGAGGATGCGAAAATAGTTTACAGGAAAACATGGGATTTCATGGATGTCATATATGGAAGAAAGGATTTTCTGCCTTCTGGCTTCAAAGTTGTGGCATTTCATAATAGAAGAGACTTCATTAAATCCTATCTCCTGGAAAAAGTTTAAATTAAATGTATATTTAGTATACGTTGTTTATTTACTATATATATTAAGTAAACTAAATTACAATCCTCTTTCTTATTGCAACACCAAAGCCGGCGATAACACTTATCCATCCAGCAAATTTTTTATCTAGAAATTTGTCGCCAGTATCGATATATAAGAAAGAGATCTGCATCAATTTTTGAGGAGTTGCAACCACAATTATATTTTTTATTCCTACTTTTTTGATTACTTTACTGCTTATCTGCTGATTTCCTCTACCGAAGATAAAGCCTCCCCCACCTATAGGGCTTACAATTATTCTTGCTCTTTTTCCTTCTATCGCCTTTAAAATTTCCTCCTCGTTTGCATCTCTTGCTATCACTTTTCCATTTTCAATAACATCTACACCCAGCAATGTTTTTTCTATGCCCATTTCACCTGCTATTGCCTTTACTGTGCTTCCTGGCCCCAGAATATATGTGCCTTCTTTGCATATCAAAGCCATAAATTTTGCAATTTCTTTCTTTGCCTCATTTTCTCCTCCAAAAATTCTCTTTCCATTCTGAAGGAAATTTTTTATTGCCAGACATAAAGCGTATCCGAAAAGTTTTATTTTCAGCATATCCTTCCGAAATGCCACCTCATCAATATCCATTATTTCTCTTTCTACTCTCTCAACATTTCCTTCCATAAATGCATTTACAATTTCTATGGCTTTATTCACATTTATTGCAAATACTCCAGAATACATTTTTACTCCTGCTGGAATGCCTAAGATGGGCACCTTTTTGCCAACTGCATTATAAACATCTCTTGCAGTCCCATCGCCACCAACAAATATGATTAAATCAGCCCCATGCTTCAAAAATTTCCTGCAGGCTTTTGTTGTGTCATCAGCAGTTGTCTTCTCCGGCGTTTTATAGATAACTTTTCCACCGATATAATCTGCTCCCATTGAAGACGAACATGTTATAACATTTGCATCCAAAGATTTGCAGAATTCAGCAGCTTTTGCAGGGGCAACTGGAATTCCTCCCCTCTTCAATGCTTCCTCCACATCATCGCTTCCTTTTAAGCCGACTTTGCCCCCTATGCCTGCTATCGGATTAACAACAAACCCTATATGCATGGTAAACGCTGTATCGCCTCTCTTATTAATTCCTCAGGATATTCATAGTCCTGCAACACACCATTATTGTATAAATCATATGCTGCCAGATCAAAGTAGTCATGTCCGCTGTTAACAAAACATATCACCTTTTCTTCTTTCTTTTTCCTGCATCTTATTGCTTCATCTATTGCAGCTTTCAAGCCATGAGCTGTTTCAGGTGCAACAACAAATCCTTCTGTTTGGGCAAAAATTTTTGCAGCTTCAAAGACCTCATTCTGATAGTAAGCCCTAGCCTTCACAATACCTTCATCAACGAGTTTGCACAGCAATGGTGCATCTCCATGGTAGCGAAGGCCTCCAGCATGTATTGCAGGAGGAACAAAATCATGGCCAAGTGTATGCATTTTGAGCAAAGGAGTTTGCTGAGCTGTATCACCAAAATCATATGCATATATTCCTTTAGTTAATGTTGGACAGGCCATTGGCTCTGCTGCAATGAATTTTATTTCTTCACCATTCATTTTATCTGGAACAAATGGAAATATTCCACCAGAGAAATTGCTCCCTCCCCCAACGCATCCACACATTACATCTGGCTTCAAATCAAGCATCTCAAACTGCTTTTTCATTTCCAAGCCAATAATTGTCTGATGCAGAACAACATGATTTAAAACCGAGCCAAGGGAATATTTTGTATTTTCATGCTTGATTGCATCTTCTATCGCTTCACTTATAGCAATGCCCAAGCTTCCAGCTGTAGATGGCATCTCCTGCCTCACTTTCCTGCCAAATTCTGTTTTGTCGCTCGGGCTTGGTATAACTTCAGCGCCCCACGTCTGCATCAATATGCGGCGATAGGGCTTCTGCTCATAGCTGCATTTGACCATATAAACTGTACATTTTAAGCCAAAAAATCTGCAGGCAAACGCTAGGGCAGAACCCCATTGTCCGGCTCCTGTTTCAGTTGTGAGGCGTTCCACTCCTTCCTTTGCATTGTAATATGCCTGTGCAACAGATGTGTTGGGCTTATGACTTCCTGGAGGGCTCACTCCCTCCCATTTGTAAAATATTTTTGCAGGTGTCTTCAGAAACTTTTCCAAGCCTCTTGCCCTATATAAAGGGGTGGGCCTCCATATTCTGTATATTTCTTTTATTTCCTCCGGTATTCTTATCCATCTCTCCCTACTCATTTCCTGTTTTATCAGCTCCTTAGGAAAAATTGCCTCCATGTCTTCAGGTTTCAACGGCTCTAATGTTGCAGGATGTAAAGGAGGAGGAATTTCTATATCTGCCTGTATATTGTACCATTTATCTGGCATATCTTCCTCTTCAAGCAATATTTTCCTTTCTTCCATGAAAAGATATATTTGCAAAGTATATAAAATTTTGTATAAAATTGTCCTTTAATGCATAAAATTATACATTATAGCAAAATTCTTATTCTCTGCCATATATTGTATTATGTGGAAAAAAATTTTAATGAAATATTTCAGGAAGTATCCTGCTCAGCAGAAAATAGCACAACTCCTTCTTTCATATGGGTTGAGTGTTAAAAATGGAAGAGTTTATTGCGGAGATATTGAGCTTTCTTTCTCAAAAATTGCTAGGGCTGCTGGAGTTGATAGAAGAGCTGTTATGAAAACAGTTGAAACAATTGAAGGGAAAAGAGAATTGAGAAAAATTTTCTCTCTGCTGCAACCAACATGCAATTTTAAAGAGTTGGCTCCCGAAATGAAATGGGGTGTTGTAGAAATAATTCCCACCGACGCTTCTCAGCCTGGAATACTTGCAGATGTGGCAAAAATACTTGCAGATGAGAAGATAAGTATTCGCCAGGCAAACGTTGATGATTATATGATAACAGAAGAACCAAAACTTTTTATTGTAACAGAAAAAGCATTGCCCACTCATTTAATAAAAAAACTTGGAAAAGCAAAGGGAGTAAAAGGGTTACTGTATATTAAAAAATAAAAAGTGGGCCCGCCGAGATTTGAACTCGGGTCTATGACTCCCGAAGCCACAAGGATAACCAAGCTACCCCACGGGCCCTGGAGAAATAATTTAGCTCCTTCTTTTAATTTTTATGGATAAAATAATATAAAGATATAAGGAAAAAATAGATGGGGGAGATTATAAATCTGTTGCAACTGCTTCTGGAGCTGTTTCAATGCTTTCTCTTGGCTTGAAAAGACTTATTATCAATACATTCCTGCTCATGCTACCATATAAGCCCGCTTCATCAAATGCCTTTACTGTAAGATTCTTTGTTCCAATATTGCCTCCCCATTTCCATGTATATGGAGGTGTTGTCACATTTGCCATCTCTTCTCCATCAACATAGAATTTGACAACTTCTACACCTATATTATCTGTTGCAACTGCTTCAACGGTTATTTTTCCTATAACTATTGTCTTGCGGAATGTCGGCAGAATGTTTCGTCCAAAAACATATAATCTTTTTTCTGCAGGAGTTGCTATATCAACAGATGGTGCTGTTTTATCTATTTTTATCGTAACATTCCTCACAGCCTCAACATTTCCTGCCTCATCATCAGAATAGAATTCCAGTAAATGCTCTCCTTCTTCGCTAATTACAAATGGCTCTTCATATAGGGTCCAGTTTCCTCCATCAAGCCTGTAAAATGTTGCATTTATTCCACTGATTGTTTCATTTACTGTAAGTTTAACGGTCACATTGCTAATATACCATCCATTTTCTCCCAGAGTACCATTTAACTCAACTGTGGTGCGAGGAGCAGAAGTATCCACTGTTATCTGGCATGTATCCTCATCATGTGCCCCAAAATCATCTGTAACATTCAACAACACAGTATATACCCCATCCTCAGAATATGTGTGCTTGACAATTTTTCCTTCCCCTGTTGTGCCGTCTCCAAAATCCCAGCGCCATGAAACTATGGTGCCGTCTGGATCATAACTGGCGGAGCCATTTAGGGTAACTGTTCTTGAATTAACCAGCTGGTCGGGGCCTGCATCGGCAACAGGTGGCTGATTTTCTATGGTTATATTTTTCTCTGCCACATCTGCGGTTAAGTTGCCACTTATATTCCATACAACAACAAGTGTTACAGTATATACGCCCGGTCTTGCATACTGATGTGTTGGATTCTGCTCAATAGAGCCATTTCCATCTCCAAAATACCATACTCTCTCTACTATGTCTGTTTGGGGCGTGGAATTATCCATAAATTGCACAACATCTGCAGTTGATGGATTCTCTGGAGTCCATGTAAAATCTGCCTTTGGGTCATCAACTCCATTAACGTATCCTATGAAAGAGCACATTAACAATGCTGCAACAATAATACTTTTATTCATCTTCATCCCTATTAAATGTTATGTCGTAAAGGTTTTTAAGTATATCGGATATAGCTCAAATATAAAGAGAAGATTGTAATTTAAGAATAATTATCTTTTTATGGATTGTTGCTTGTTTCTCTGATGAAAATGGTAGGAAAGTATATCAGCATGAAAAGAAAGATATGCATTCTCATTGAGAACGACAGAGATAAGTCGGAGATGAATAAGCCACCGAAGAACATTTTATCATTAAAGTCATTTCCATAAATTCTTTATACAAAATTTTCATTCCTTTTTATGCTAGAAAATTTAGAGCCTAAGATAGTGTGGAAATATTTTGAGGAGATTTGTAAAATTCCAAGATGTTCAAAGCATGAAGAAAAGATTGCAGAATACATAATTGAAGTGGCTAAACAACATGGACTGGAAGTAGAAAAAGATGATGTGGGAAATGTTATTGCAAGGAAAAAGGCAAATGGCTATGATAATGCGCCAATGGTGACATTGCAATGCCATATGGATATGGTTTGCGAGAAAAACAAGGATGTGGAACATGACTTCAGTAAAGATCCCATACAGCCATATGTGGATGGAGAGTGGGTTAAGGCAAAGGGAACAACACTGGGAGCAGATAATGGCATTGGCCTTGCAATGTGCCTTGCTTTAATGGAAATTAAAGATGCAAAGCATGGACCTCTAGAATTTCTATTTACAGTTGATGAAGAAACTGGATTAACAGGAGCCTTTGGACTGAAAAAGGAATTTATTAAAGGCAAGCTACTCATTAACCTGGATAGTGAGGATTTTGGTGTCATATACATAGGATGCGCAGGAGGAGGAAATTCAACAATAAAGCTGCCATTAAAATTCGAAGAGGTTGATAAGGAAGGATTAAGAATAACAGTAAAAGGATTAAAAGGCGGACATTCAGGCATAGAAATTGATAAGGGAAGAGCAAATTCAATAAAGTTGCTTGCCCGCATACTGTACAACATAAATGCAAGGGTAAGCAAAATTGAAGGTGGAGACAAACACAATGCAATACCAAGAGAAGCAATGGCAGAAGTTGTAGCTGGAGAAGATGCAATAGAAAAGATAAAAGAACTGGAAGCTGCCTTCAGAAATGAATATTCAAGAACAGAACCAAATTTGAAGGTGGAGGTAGAAAAATGCAGGATAACAAAAGTGCTTGATGGCGAAACAAATGAGAAACTAATAAAGTTGCTTATGTCACTGCCTCATGGTGTGCTGGCAATGAGTCAGGAAGTGGAAGGGCTTGTTGAAACATCAACAAATCTTGCAACAATAAGAATGGATGGAGAGGCAACAATTGTAATGAGTTCAAGAAGTTCAATAAACTCTGCCTTAGATGCAGTGATGCAGAGCATAAGATGTATGGCAGAGCTTGCAAAAGCGAGCGTTGAAGAAGGGAGCAAATATCCTGGATGGAAGCCAAACCTTGATTCCAGATTGCTCAAAATAGCATCTGATGCATTTAAGGAATTATATGGAAAAGAGCCAGAGAAAAAGGCAATACATGCTGGACTGGAGACGGGAGTAATAGGAGACTTAACAGGAATAAATGAGATTATTTCTATAGGC
>JAPDJQ010000082.1 GCA_029259015.1 Thermoplasmatota archaeon
ATCCCTCCTCCCTCAAATTATTCTACTGAAATGGCAACATGGGAAAGAGCTACGCTTTCTATGGCTCATTATTGTGGTTATTGCGGAGATTATCTTTTCCGTATATATGTGCGATATCAATTATATACTTCCTTAAAGAAAAATTATATACATGATGCAGAAATTTCCTATGAAAAAGATCCAGATTCATATCTCTTAACCTTTGAAGAAATGAAATCATTCGGGATACAGGTTGTAAAAAATTATATGGAGAATATTTATAATACTCTGCATCCATTGATTAAACAGCTGGCAGGAGAAGAGGAGCAGGAAGAGCAGCAAGAAAAGCAGGAAGGAGAGCAGGAAGAACCAAAGGAAATGAACATAACTTTTCTCATGGAGTATAAATTTGATATTGCTACAGGAAAATCAGAAATAGTTCCATTTTTTGAACCATTGTCTTATACCTTGGATTATAATTTTTCTGTAAAACATGTTGCAACTGGCGTTGAAAGATTTCTCACCTTCTCTGATTTAGATTTAGATGGAAATATTTCTGCAGATGATTTGTTTGATAAATCTCTTATAAATGCAACAAATGATAACAGATTCCAAATAATAATATATTCAATATGCTGCCAAGATAAAACATGGAAAGAAAAATTGAATGATAGTAGTGGAGATCTTCTTCCTACAATAGCTAAAATACACTGTATGCCAGTTCTCAATGATAAAGGGCAATATACCACAATTGTTATTGAAAAAGCTATAAATTGCTGGATAGATGTTGGCAATGGTTGGCAAATTATAGAGAAGCCGACAGAAGCACCAAATGGTTTTAAGATAAAAGTTCGTATAATTCCAGCATGGGAAGAACTCCTGAGACATTGCGTTTATAGATTTTTACAGGAAAGCAATTTTTATAATATTGTTTCAAATGCAAATAAATTTGATTTAAACAAAATAAAGGATATACCTATTCTTTACTATCGCGGAAGAACGGCAGCATATGATCCATATGCTGATGAAATTAGATTGTCACAGGCAGCAGGAGATTTATATAGAAAAAATGGAGATTTTGATGCAATTTTCCATGAATTTGCTCACGCAATAAAACAGCATGCATATCATTATGTTGATGGAGATATAGAAGATTATTTGGATATAGATCATATAAATACTTATCAGATTACAAACATTTATTTTGCATTTGAAGAAGCTCATAGTTGTTTCTTTGCTTCCCTAATGGTTGATTATGTAAAAGAAAAGAAGCTAATAGACGACTATTATCTTCCTTCCAATGATTACTATGCATCTTCAGGATATTTTAACAAAGAAGGAGATAAAATTGAAGGAGCTGTAGCTGGCTTTCTTTTAAATGGTCTTTACCTGAATTATGTAAAGAAGAAATATGATGATGCTCAAACAAAAACATATGAAATTTTTGCAAAAGCTTGTGAGCTATGCAACAAATATCTGAAGCATTATCCATATTCAATACATGATGTGATTCCTTTCATCGTTGCCATTGAACCAGAATGCAGAGATGATTTAGGTGAAGTGGATTTACTATGGAATAGAGGATATGGATGTGGAGTATGGGAACATGGTAATTTATATATTGATAAAATAGAGGGATTGTATGGATATCCATTGCTCATAGCTGTGGAGTCATCATGGTTTACAAGTGTGGAAGTAAATGTGAATAACACACCATATACAGTTGAAGAGCCAGATTATGGTGCTACAGATGTTTCAGATGGAATGGCATGTTGTATTTTCATTGAGAAAAATACAAGAATAGAAGCTGACTTCAGCCAGGGAGATGGAGTCTATATGATTCTATTTGATTTGAATGGAAATCCAATGGAAGAAATTTTAGCAATGTATAAGTGGATAGGCAAAGCAATAATAGAAATTGAAAAAGACGGAATAAAAGTTGTGCAGGGTAGCGTTATTGTTAAAAGTAATGCTGGCACAACATACAAGGCAGGAGATAAAATTAAAATTATCCCTCATAGCGAGTTTGTTTTAAACGTAGAAAATGAGACAGCATTGCTATATGTAATGAATGGAAGTGTGGGCGTAGATAATGGCATAAGCTATGAAGAGGTGGAGAAGAATAAGAAAGCTGTTGTAACGGATGAAAGCATAGATGTAAGCAGTTATAAGGATAAGGAGCTCGAGGATATATGGGATAATTTTGGAAATGCTATGGAAACATTGGGCATAGAAAAAGAGGGAAATGGAGGAAAGCAACCAGGATTTGAAATTGTTGTTATAACCATTGCATTAATATTTGTTGCAGTAACGAAAAGAAGAAGAAAATAATAGCTGCGCTTTCCCACTCTTTTTTATTTTTGAAAAATTTAGATAAATGAATACATGATGCCGCAACCTTTTACCTTCATGGTGTAACTCCAAAAATTGAAAAGTAATTAAATAACTATTCCATTATTCATCATGAAAGCTGTCATACCTGCTGCTGGCTTGGGCACGAGATTTTTGCCAATGACAAAAAATAGCCCGAAAGAGATGCTGCCGATAATAGATAAGCCGGCAATCCAGTATGTGGTTGAAGAAGCGGTAAATTCTGGCATAGATGATATTGTTATTGTTACAGGAAGAGGAAAGGAAGTTATTGAAAATCATTTTGATATTGCCTATGAGCTGGAAAAAATACTTGAGGAGAGGAATGATAAGGAGAAATTAGAGGAAGTGAGAAAAATATCTGAAATTGCTGAAATTTTTTACGTTCGCCAAAAAATGCCTCTCGGCTTGGGGCATGCAATATATGTGGCAAAGAAGCATATTGATAATGAGACATTTGCTGTTTTGCTGGGGGATGATATAATAGTTGCTGAAGAGCCGTGCACAAAGCAAATCATGAAAGCATATGAAAGATACGATGCTTCCATCATAGCAGTGCAGGAAGTTGATAAAAAAGATGTAACAAAATATGGAATCATTGAATGTGAGGAAGTAGATGATGGCGTGTATAAAATAAAAAATCTGGTTGAGAAACCCAACATCCAAGAAGCTCCCTCAAATTTGGCGGTTATGGGAAGATATATTTTAACTCCTTCAATTTTTGGATGCATTGAAAAAACAAAGCCAGGAAAAAATAATGAGATACAGCTTACCGACGCCTTAAACTTGTTGCTTGAAAAAGAAGACATATACGCATATAAATTCAAGGGAAAAAGATATGATCTGGGAGATAAATTTGACTGGCTCCGCATAAACATTGAAATGGCTTTGCAGAGGGAAGAATTTAAACAAAAACTCATGGAATTGATAAGGAAAATTGCAAATGAAAAATGAATAAGTTGTGTTGCAGCAAATCACTTTTTCAATGAAGAATATTCGACATTTATTCTATTTTCTTTCTGTTGCCGACGAATCGTTAATCAATGAATGAAGAGCATGATGCCACAACATTTTGTTTCCGCAATCATGACGCAGAAGCAAAACATTTATTCAATTGTATCGCTGAATAACATTTATTTATCAATCATTATTTCATTTTATGCTTCCAACAATGGATGAATTTGATTTTAGAGATAAGACAGTTATTGTCAGAGTAGATATAAATTCTCCTCTGGAGCCTTCCACACTTCGTATCCTCGACAACTGGAGGATAAGAAAAATTATTCCTACTCTTAAAGAATTACAGGAAAATAATGCACGTATAATACTGCTAGCCCATCAGGGAAGGCCGGGAAAATGGGATTTTACAAGCTTGGAACAGCATGCTGAAGAGCTTAGCAGATTGATGAAGCAGGAAATAAAATTTGTTGACGATGTTTATGGCAGTAAAGCAATAAATGAAATTGAAAAACTTGGAAAAGGAGAAATTCTGATGCTTGATAATGTGAGAAAATGTCCAGAAGAAATGGAAAAGAGAGATGCCATAGAGCATGCAAAGGCGGAGATGGTGCAAAAACTTGCCAGATATGCCCATGCATTTGTAAATGATGCTTTTGCTGCCGCCCACAGAAAGCAATGCTCCTTGCTTGGCTTTATTCCTGTTTTGCCTTCATTTGCTGGCCGGCTGATGCAGAAAGAAGTGGAGATGGTTGAAAAGATGATGAATAGGGCAGAAAGGCCGCGCTTATTCATATTTGGAGGAGGAAAATATGAGAATGCCATAGACGTTATGGAAAAGCTTCTTCATGATGACATAGCTGACAAAATAATACTCGGAGGAATGCCTGCAAATGCTTTTCTTGCTGCTTTAGGAAAATATGATATGGAAGTAGATGAAAAAGTGAAGAAATTGCTTGAGAAATATAGGGATAAGATAGTGCTTCCTGTTGATACAGTTGATGGAAAGGATATTGGCAGCGAAAGCATAAAAATATTTAAGGAAGAAATAGCAAATGCTGCATCAATTTTCATATCAGGGCCAATGGGTGTATTTGAGGAGGAAAAATACAGCAACGGAACAAAAGAAATTCTGAAGGCAATAGCAGAATCGCATGCTTTTTCAATGGCTGGCGGCGGGCATACTGCGGCAGCTATCAATATGCTCGGCTTGGAAGATAAATTTTCATATGTTTCTACTGGTGGCGGTGCTTTGGAGAGAATGTTAATGGGGGAGAGATTGCCCGTGATTGAGGCATTAATAAAATTTAAAAAGTAAGCATGATTTCATACCATGAATATCGTGCACGTTGTTGGAACCGGCACCATAGGAGAGCCATTGATTGGCTTGTTATGTGATTTGAAAAATGAATTGGGTATAGATGAAATTACTTTTTACAAACACAGCCCTGTTTTGACCGATCGCCCCAAAATAAAAGGGTTATTGAAAAGAGGAGGTATTTTAGCAGTAAGTGAAGAGAAAATGAAAAAATTCAGAGAACTTGGAGTAGAACCAACCTACACTGCTGAGGAGGCAATTAAAAGAGCAAGCATTGTCATTGACTGCTCGCCAAAGGGATATGGCTTGGAAAATAAGGAAAAATATTATAAAAAATATGAAGATAGAGTTAAGGCATTTCTTGCTCAGGGCTCAGAATTTGGTTTTGGAAAACCATATGCATATGGAATAAATGATAAAGCTTTGAAGGGCGACAAGTACATCCAGATTGTTAGCTGTAACACACATAACATTGCTGTAGCAATAAAATGCATTGCTTTAGATGATGGCTTGGATAATTTTGTATCAGGAAGATTTGTATGTATAAGAAGGGCAAGCGATATTTCCCAAGAAAGCAAATTCATCCCTGCTCCATATGTAAATGAGCATAAAGACAAAAAATTTGGAACTCATCACGCAAGAGATGTATGGCATCTTTACAATACAATTGGCTATGATTTGGATGTTTTTTCCTCAGCTTTAAAAATAAATACACAGTATATGCATTCAATATGGTTTGATATAAAGGTAAAGAATGCTACCACCGAAGAAGAAGTGATACAGCGCTTTGTTAATGAGCCAAGAGTAGCTATTACCCATAAAAAGCTATCGAGCCTTGTTTTTTCCTTTGGAAGAGATCATGGCCACTATGGCAGAATATTGAATCAGACTGTTGTGGCAGTACCAACAATAAGAGTAAAGGATGGAAATGAGGTATTTGGCTTCTGCTTTACACCACAGGACGGGAATTCATTGCTGAGCAGTATAGCTGCAGCAGTAAAAATACTGTATCCGGAAGAATATGAAGAAAGATTGAAAGTATTGTCAAAATTTCTGTTTGACGAAGTGTAACTACATTCTTTCCTTAATAACCTTTGCCAGTCTTCTTATCCCTTCCTCTATTAATTCATCTGATGGATTCGTGAAATTGAGGCGCATTGTGTTTTCTCCGCTACCATCAACATGAAATGCTTTTCCATGAACATATGCAACCTTTTCTTTTACAGCATCTTGAAACATTTCAATAGTGCTTATGTGTTTTGGAAGTTCAACCCATAGGAACATGCCGCCGCGCGGCTTTGTCCATTTGCAGCCATCTGGAAAATATTTTTCCATTGCCTCAAGCATTATGTCGCGTTTTCGCTTATACATTTCTATGATTTTTGGTATATGCTTTTCCATATATCCGTTTCTTATGTAATAATGAGCAATTAGCTGGGTAAATGTTGGAGTACATAAGTCTACAGATTGCTTTGCGATAATCATTTTTCTTGCTATTTCCTCGCTTGCAACAACATATGCAAGTCTGAAACCTGGGGCAAGTATTTTCGAAAAAGTAGCCATGTATATTACATGTCCGCTCTTATCATAAGATTTTATTGACGGAAGCGATTCTCCTTCAAATCTAAGTGCATGATATGGTTCATCTTCCACAATAAGCAAATCATATTTCTCTGCTATTTCAACAATTCTCTTCCTTCTATCATTAGAAAGTTCTACTCCCGCGGGATTCTGAAATGTTGGAACAGTATATATGAGTTTAATGCTCTCTCCTTTCTGTCTTAACTCCTTTATTTTTTCTTCAAGCAAATCCACTCTCATTCCATTTTCGTCCAGAGGCACGCCCACAAGATTTGCTCCATATGCAAGAAATGCATTTATCGCTCCAAGATAAGTTGGCAAGCCAACTAAAATAACATCTCCCTCATTAATGAAAACTCTCCCTATCAAGTCAAGAGCTTGTTGAGAGCCGACTGTAACAAAAACATTCTCTAGCTTCGCCTTTATTCCTTCTCTTCCAACATATCTTACAAGCTCTTCTCTGAACTCTTTTAAGCCAGCAGTTGGTCCATACTGTAATGCTTTGCCTCCTTCTTCATCAAGAATTCTGTTTACAATCTCTCTGATTTCCTCAACAGGAAATGCATTTGGATTTGGCAGGCCGCCGGCAAAAGATATCACACCAGGCCTTTGAGATAATTCAAGCAACTCTCTAATTTCAGATGAGCGCATCTTTCTTGCTCTATCAGAATATAATCTTTCAGTATCCATTGCAAGCATATATCTATTTGAGTTTAATATTTCTTTTCCGACAAATGCTAACAAGCATCACAATTGCTTTATATTTATATTGCTATTAGGAGATGGAGCATGAAAGCAACAGAGATGATTTATATTCCCCTGCTTTTGCTTCTTACCTATCTTATTTATTTTCTCAGGATAGCCCCATCTTTTTACATTTCAATATTTTTTTTGGCGGCAGGATGCTTTATACTCATCAAAGGAAGTGATTTTTTCGTTGAAAGTGCTGTGGGTATAGCTTCTAAATTAGGCGTAAGCGAGCATACTATTGGACTTACTATCGTCGCTTTTGGCACTTCACTGCCAGAACTTGCAATCTCTGGAATAGCATCCTATCAATCTCATACTGAGACAGCATGGGGAAATGTTATAGGGAGCAATGTAACAAATGTTTTGCTCATACTTGGAATTGCAATGATAATAACTGCCATAAAGCCGAGTAAGTTTGCATTGAAAGATTCCTTAAGCATGCTTGCTGTATCTTTTATAACAATATTTCTTGCTTTGGATGGAATTCTGCAAATTTATGATGGAGTCATTTTAATTTCACTCTATATCATATTTGTTTATTTATTAAAAGGAAGGGGAACGGAAGGAGAGAAAAGAAAGCCAAGCCTGCCACCTATACTTGCAGTAATTTTTTTCATTTTAGGTGTTTTTGGAGTTGCAATAGGAGCAGATGCTGTAGTTAATGGAGCAGTTAATATAGCCGCATATCTAGGAGTAAAAGAAGTTGCAATTGCAGCAAGCATTGTCGCTTTTGGCACTTCACTGCCAGAATTATCAACAACTGCTATTGCTGCAATAAAGAAGCATCATGGCATAGCTGTGGGAAATGTTATAGGAAGCAATGTAATGAATCTTGGATTAGTGCTTGGCTTCGCTGCCATATTAAACAAAATACCAATTAATTTGGCATCTCCAGCAATTATATTTTTCATCCTTGTTACGCTAATCACTCCATTCATACTAAAAGAAAAATGGATTGGAAAGAAAACAGGCATAGCTTTCATTTGCTTATATGTGATATTTCTCTTGTCATTGTACTGGATGTGAGAATATGAAAAAGATGTACTGATGATTTTATCTGCAAAATGAGCTAAATCATTTCCTCCTCCTTAAAACCAATAAGAGTGCCAGAACTAGTAATATTAATTCAAAACCTGGCATGCCTGTTTTTTCATTAACATCAAAATAAGCAACTCCTGCTTTTTCTCCATTGATATATGCTGTTACTTTCCATTGCCCAACACCCTTTTTTCCATAGTTATCAAGAAGTAACCATGCATAACAGTAGCCATTGCCACTCCAGTTTACTGTATAGTCTATTTCTTCCGTTATATTGTTAGGCCCTTCAAAAATCCATTTTATTTTGTCTCCTTGCGATGTATTTGAAAGACTCAACCATGCATATACTGTATCTTTGGTGGAAAAATTTGTTGTGGCTTTTAATGGCATATCATTTTCATCCAGCTTTTTGCACAGAATATACTGTTTCAATTCAATTTCTTTTGCTTGCCATAAAGTTTGCATGGTTAACCCAGTCCTTTCTTTTATTTCCTCTTCATCAAATGTTTTTGGAGTTGTAATGGAACCATTGCTTAAAATAGTTGCATACTCTCCTCCTGTTATATTAATACTCTCATTCTTACCATACAGCGTTGCTTTTCCTTCTGCCAAATAAACACTCATCCTGCTTCCATTTGTTATGACATACAATTTATAGAAATGAACACACTCGCCATATCCATATTGTATGAGCCCATAATTATGTGTTGATTGATTGTATGCTTCCATCACTTCTTTAAAGTGCTGTATATCTCCATAAGATAGAGGCACACTAATCCAGCCTAACACTTTTGCAATATATTTTGCTGGCATCGTCAATACAAAGCCTGGTATGCCTGTGGTTACTTTTATAAATATTCCACCTGCTATCTCTATTTTATGTATCCAGATATAATTTCCAATTTTTCTGGTTAAATCCTGAATAAATTCCTTCCAGTCTTTCCATTCTTCAGGAGGGATTTCATCTGTCAAATTTCCCCATCCCTTTAAAATGAGTGTGCCATTTTCATCGCGTATCTCTGGAATTATGCTAACTTCTCCTTCGCCTGCTATCAAATATTGTCCTGTAACAGAAACAAATTCCAAAGGAGTGTCAGAAACGTTTTTCCTCACGACTATTTTATCTTTTGTTATTTCCCCACTCACTGAAGAATCTCCAATTAGTGAGCCACCCCATAAAGCAAGATATGAATTATCTTTGGTAAATTCAAAATCGATCTTTCCATCAGTTGGCCAATTTGCTTTCCATGAAAACTTTTCGCTAATATTTCCATCAGGATATATTACCTTCACGCCATCCGAATATAAAAATTCGAAATTTTCTCCTAAATTCCCCTCACATCCAATATCATTTACATATCTATGTGCCCACCAATATGCATTTACACCAGTGAAATCCCAGTTTAAAGTTGCCTGTATCCTAAACTCTTTTCCTTTATATTTCAATGGCACAACTCCTTCGAAATTGTATTTACCAAGATTTGAAGCAGAAAACAGATTTATCGTGGTAACATTTATTCCATAAGCTTCTTCTTTTGTCATTGTATTTCCTGGTCCGCTGCCCGGCACATAAGGTGTTTCGGCATCTGGATAATAACATGCTATGCTCTCAGGCTCATAAGCCCATTCCTTAAAATTTGGATATCTTGCGTTGCTATTGTTTTTTATAATTATATCCACCCATAGATAATACACATCATATATGCCTTCCCTATCGTGAGGCCCATTTGCATAAACTGTTCCATTTATAGTAAAGCCATTTGGTGTTTCTTTTATGTAACTTATTTGTAGATGGACAACAGGTTTTTCGGGTCCCGCAGCATCGCTTTTCAAACTCCATGGAATAATCGCAAAAATAACCAACATAACAAAAAATGGTAACTTAGCAGTCTTTACCATTTATCCACCAATAATTCATCTTTTTTGACTATTTAAACATGTCGAAACATAAAATAGGGGCTGTCAAGAATTTGAAAATTTAAAAAATGAGAAATGCCCCCCTGATGCAAAATCAGGAGGGGATGGCAATGCTATACCAGTTAATGGAATTAGTTAGAGAGAAAAATATTTTTTCGCTGGGAGAAGACCACACATTTTGCATAATAATAAACAAAGTAGAATTGTTACAAGACAGTTGCCAGCCTCACCATCCCCACTCCAGTGAATGCAGGAGGGCTTTAGCAATATAGTATGCTTTTATTATTAAAGATGGTTTAAATATCAGGCTGGCAAAATCTCTTGCTCTCATTCTGCTGAGTTCTTTTCCATGCACACAATCGAATAGGATTTTTGTTTCCTCATTATTCAATTCTTCTACTGCTTTTTTTCCTTTCAATAAAATAGGGCTGCATATTGGATGAGCTTTTAACTTTTTTTCATATTTCTCAAGGTTCTCTATATTTTCTGTAAGCATTTTTGCAGCCTGTATTGCAGGGGCTATTCCACCAAGTGAAAAAGGATTTGTTATTGCTGCTGCATCTCCAATTAAAGCAATTTTCTTGCTTGCTAACTTGCTAGGCAAACTACATGGAATCAAGCCTGCCTGCTTTTTCAAAATTTTTCCTTCAATGCCTCTATCCATCAAAAATTTATCAAGCTGGGCAAACTTCCCTATTACTCCAGCATTTATACTACTTCTTTTAGGAAAAATCCAAGCATAATAGGTAGAATAATTTTTATCAAAATATAACTCAAGAAAATTCATGCTGCTGGTATCATATTCAATTTCATACTGGCAACCAATCTTGTATTCATATTTATTTCCAAAATATTCTTTTGCTACAGAGCGACATCCATCTGCTCCAATGCATATATCATATCTAATTTTGTCATCATTTGTATAGAGATATTCATCATCCAACTTCTTCACTTTCGCATTTAATTCAATTTTCCCTCCTCTCTCTATAAATTCTTTTGCCATTTCTTCTAGCCATTTTTGTCTGTTTAAAACAACTCCTTCCATGCTTACATAAAAATATTTGTTGCCAAAAATGCATTTTACTCCTCTTACTTTTTTTGAAATATACGGTGTTGAATCAAAAGGCAGCAATTTAAGTGAAGATAAATCACATCCTTCTGCACATGCAGTGCTTTTTATTGCTGCATTTTCCTCAAAAATTTTTACATCATATCCCTTCTCAATCAAAAATAAGCCCGCCGCCAAACCAGCTGGTCCTGCACCAATAACATAAATCACAATAAAATATCTTCAATGTTTTAAATACTTCTTTTTATTAACTTTTAAATGGATGTTATCTGCGGCAGGATATATAGAGATGGATTAACAGAAGCATGCATTGGCATTGAAGATGGCAGAATAGTTGAAATTAAGAAGGATTTGCATGGCAGAAAAAAGGATTATGGCGATGCCATCATTTTTCCCGCTGCCATAGATATCCATGTTCATTTTAGGGAGCCGGGCTTTGAATATAAAGAAGATTTCTTTACAGGCAGCAAGGCAGCTGCTTTATCTGGCGTAACATGCGTTCTTGATATGCCCAATAACAAGCCAGCCATATTAACAAAAAATGATTTTGAAGCAAAGGTAAGAAAAATTAAGGATAAAGCATGCATAGACTATGGATTATATGCTGGAATAAGAGAAAAAGCAGAGAAAATGGATTGTATTGCTTACAAAACATTTCTTTCTAAAGATAATGAAATTTTCTGCTCCCCAGATAAACTGGAAGAAATTTTGAAGGAAGTTAAGCAGACAGGCAAACCACTTGCCGTTCATGCTGAAATGGAAGAATGTATAGAGCATGAAAAGGCAGAGGATTTGAGGAAGCATGAGAGAAATAGAAGGATAGAATGCGAGCTGGAGGCATTGAAAAAAATTGTGTCAATAAATGAAAAAATAGGAGTTAAGCTGCACATCTGTCATATTACCACAGCAAATTCAGTTGATTTATTAAAAGAGAAAGCAAGTTTTGGTGTTACACCCCATCACCTTCTTTTTTCATATGAAAGTAAATTCAAGAATGAAGCTATGGGAAAAGTAAATCCTCCCCTGAGAAGCGAGGAAGAAAGAAAGAAGCTCTTCAAAAAATTTGTTAATGGCGAGATTTCAATTCTTGAATCTGATCATGCCCCTCATTTGCTGCAGGAAAAGGAAAACTTCGCCACAGCTCCCTCTGGAATGCCAGGCGTTGATGCTTTGTTCCCAATAATGCTTTATATGGTGAAGGAAGGAAAAATAAACACGGATTTATTATATAAAATGGCATGCGAAAATCCTGCGAAGTTTTTTGGGATAAATAAGGGCAGCATAGAAGTGGGCAGAGATGCCGATTTTATCGTTATCGATTTTAAAGATGTGGGTAAAATAAAAGCATTATCAAAATGTGGATGGAGCAGCTATGAAGGCATGCCATGCATATATCCAAAGCATGTTTATTTGCGAGGAGAAAAAATAGTGGAAGATGGCGAATTTATAGGCGAGAAAGGTATAGGAAAGATGATAAAATGATTGATGCAATGAAATGGCTGTGGGTTATAATGCTTGCAATGATGCCAATTTCTGAGCTTAGAGGAGCCATACCTCTTGCCTTCAAATATGCTTTGAATCCGTATTTTGCCATCCCCCTTATAATTTTTGCAAATTTTATTCCAGTTCCCTTCATTCTCCTCTTTCTTCAGCCAGTTGAAAAATGGCTCAGAAAATGGAAATTCTGGGATAATCTGCTTAACAAAATTTTTGAACACACAAGGAAAAAGACAAAGAAGAGCATCGAAAAATGGGAAAGTTTTGCATTGATTATTTTTGTTGCTATTCCATTGCCAGTAACAGGGGCATGGACTGGGAGCTTAGCAGCATATCTTTTTGGCTTGGATTTTAAAAAATCCTTGCTTTTCATTTTCATTGGCATATGCATGGCGGCATGTATTGTAACAACAGCGACTATAGCTGGAATAAAGTTGCTGGGTGGATAAGAAATAGGGCAAGATAAAAAATTTAGGAAAATAGAAATAGGGTGAAAAAAATAATTGTATGGATGAGCCTTTTCCTTCCATATCTTCTTTATATTTGGCAGCTGCTGGAGTATATTTTATGGTATATACTCTGGTATTGATTCTATATTTTGAATTAGATAAAAAGAGAGATTTTCCGAATAGTTATGAAGATTATTTAAAATATGTAGTAGTAAAATGGATGTTATTGCTTTTGCCATTGTTAGTAGGTAATCTCACAAGGCAAGGGGTGAGCAAATTACTAAATTATGAATTGAACGGATATTCTGGATACTATAACGAAACAACTTTACAGGAGATAAGAGAAAAAATTAACGAGAAATTACTGGAACAATTGGGCAATCTTAATAAGCTATTGTCTGTGTTTATACTGTTGATGTATATTATTGCTATACTAAGACTATATAATGCCCTAAAAAATGAGGAAAGAGGAGATGTCTATACTTTATTGTTTATTTTTCCTTTGGTCATTTCGCTCTGTTTTTCTTTCACAAAGGCTTCGCTTTCACTTCCTTTACAAGTATGGATATACATTCCCATTGTTTTATTCATATATTGGTCTTTGTTGGGTCTCTATTTTCGGAGGTTGGGACTATTTGAACCTATTCTGTAGCGTTTTATCATTCACACTATTTCCAAACCTTTATATATCATAATTTCCATCCAGATAAAAACCGAATCTTAGATTCACTCTATTTTTTGGTTTTTTGAAAACAAAAGGAGAAATAAAATGAAAATTGAAGAAATTGTATCTGATAAAAGAGTAGTGGAACTGCTACATAAAGATGGTATAGTCGAAGCAACAAAAGTGCAGGAAAAAAGCATTCCATTGATAATGGATGGAAAGGATGTTGTTGTGCAGTCTGAGACAGGCTCAGGCAAAACACTTGCTTTTGTGCTGCCAATAATTGAAAACATTAGCGGAGACAAAATAGAGGCTTTGGTAATAGCTCCAACAAGAGAATTAGCAAAGCAGATTACATATGTATTCAAGAGATACTCGCAGTTTAATGCTGTAAGCATATATGGGGGAGTTTCTATAACAAATCAAATTAAAAATTTGAAGACAGCAAATATTATTGTAGGCACTCCAGGCAGACTGCTTGATTTATTAGACAGGGGAGAATTGCATATAGACGAGATAAAATATCTTGTGTTGGATGAAGCAGACAGAATGCTTGATATGGGTTTTATAGATGATATAGAGAAGATAATGAAAAGAACAAACGAGAACAGGCAGACTCTATTATTCAGTGCAACAATCCCTAAGGAAGTGATAGATATGAGCAATAGATATATGATAGAACCTGCTAAAGTGATGATAAAAGGAGTAGTAACTACAGCAAAGCTATGCCATAAATTTTATGTTGTATCATTTAAGGAAAAATTTTCCTTGCTTGTACATTTACTCCAAACAAAGGATGCAAATCTATCCCTCATATTCTGTGCAACAAAGAAAATGGCAGATAATCTTGCCAGAGAGCTGCAAAGATACGACATAAGGGCAAAAGCTATACATGGAGACTTGAGTCAGAATCAAAGAGAGCAGGTATTACATGATTTCAGGCAAAAGAGAATAGATGTGCTTGTGGCAACAGATGTTGCAGCTCGCGGATTGGATATAGATGATATAACCCACATATATAATTTCGATTTACCAAATGAAATCTTGATGTACACACACAGAGCTGGAAGAACTGCAAGAATGGGAAACGAGGGGGAAGTAATCTCTTTAGTAAGCGAGAAGGACTATCTGCTATTTGGTAAAATAAAGAAGACTGAAAATATAGAAGAAATGAAGAAGCCCAATTTTCGGAGATTATTCTTCAAAATGGAAAAGGGTGGCATGAAACATAATGGCTACAGAAAGAAGACGAAATACCATGGAAGAGGAAGGAGGTATTAAACCTCCTCAAATCTATCCTTAAGTTTTTCCATTACTTTTGGCAATGTCGTATATTCCATTTCTTCTAATGGCAGGCGATGCGGCTCAAATGGGCCATGGCGGCGCATATATTCTGCTATTTCCATTGCTTTTCGCCTTGTATAATCAAAGGCAGGATCATCAAATAAATCCTCGTGGCCAGTAAGCATTCCATTTTTAACTTGAAAACCTATTGCTACCACGCGAGGTGGGCCATCGAAACGGGTGCATTTTGCATCTTTTACAGCTACAGGCATAATTGGCCCATTATGGCTACCTCGCATCCACCCTGAGACAAGATGTGGAAATGCAAATGGCTCTAAAACTTCTCCTAAAGCAGGCAGGCCAGATTGGGAGCGAACTGCTGCCACAGGATCATCTTTGCCTATATATTCGCCAGCTATTTGGAATAGTTTTTCTGTTGAAATAACTGCAACAGGTTCATTTGCTGGAAGTTTGCTGCCTTCTTTTGGAAAAACCCTCTTTATTACAAATCTTGATTTTGCTCCTATTAAAGCAAGTAAGTCATAAATTTCTTCCGGACATTTCATAAAAACTCTCTTATGCTCTTTTATATCCCATACTTCAAAGACGAAGCCAGCATGCAAATTAGGATCTATAATTAAGCCAGCTGTGTTAAAGGGATCGGCAAACATTCTGAATATTGGCAAATTAAATGCTCCTGGTTCTGTTTTATCCATTAAAAATGCAACAATTGGTTCTGATTTTCTTTCTGTAAATTCCATTTCAGCTATGCCAGGGCCCATTCCCTTTATATTGCCTGAGAAAGCATCTTTGAGTAAATCCTGACCAGCTCCATAGAAGCCTAGATCTTTTGCCACTTCCGTGGCTGCTTTAAAAACATCCCATGCAAGACCATGAACTTCTTCATTGTCTTCACCCTTATCATGCGTCATTATAAGCTCAAGGTCATCTCCGCAATTTGTAACAAAAAAATCCTTTATTATGCCTGTTTCTTTCGCTTCCTTAAGCTTTTCATTTGCCACGTCAATTAACTTTTCATTAACTTTAGCATGTCCTGGGCATCCACCAACATCTGCCTTTATAATACTAAAAGTGGTTTTCATGATTTGTTAAGCATTATAGCATTAAATTTTTTACTGTCGATTTATATAAAAAGGTCAAAAATTCAGGAGTTAAAAAGGATAATGCTAATTCGATATCCTCACCCTCAACTGAGTATACTGCCATCAATGTTTTCCATTATCGTAAAAATTTATAGGGAAGGAAATGGATTTACATAGAGCACCATAATTTCATCACTTGCCGTTTCTTCTCCAGCATATCCAATAACTTTTAATTCATGTATTGGGGGTGCAACCATCCTTTCCTTCCATGACCATTCATAAGGAGCATCGTAGTCTGTTGATTTTAGTTCACCATCAACGTAAAATTCTACTTTTTCAACTCCTGCACCATCTACTTCCACAGTCACCCACCCTATAATAATTGCTTTAAAAGGCATCATGGGAGGGAGAGGAAATATTTCTCTGTCAAAGACATAAAGATGACCATATGGTCTTGTTATGGAAATTTCGAAATTGTTACTTGATGAGATTGGTTTTATTCTATATCCATCAGCAGATCCCAGCAAAGGTGCAAAAATTAATATTCCTGCCAGTATTAATACAATACCTACGCCTATTTTTTTCATATTATTTAATCTTTTTGTGATATTTAATAGTTACGGAAATTGCTAACAAAATACTTGCAAACTAAAGGAAATTTTGTATATGCTTTTTTATTAAAAAGCGAGGGAAATAATATGAAAATGAAGGTTGGATAAAAATCCGAATCATCCTAAATGAAACTGGTGAAAACGTAACATTTGATGTGCTCTCAGGGAATGTAAAAATACGGCAATCAATAGAAATAAAAGCAGGAAAGAAAACTGTTGTTACCGTGGATATAAACTTAGAAAAATCCCTATTGGTTGTAGGTAATGTCCATAGGTAATAAAAGAGTGAATCTATAAAAATTAAGAATAAAAAGGGGAAAGAGGATTGTGGTTACAAAGTGTAATAATCTGGATTGTCCACATCCATTGCTGAATTGTAAATGTATATACTGTGTGTTATGTCAGTAACTTCTGCTTTGTAATCGCCAGAAGGTGCCTTGAATAGACCAAATGTTACTTCTCCATTTGCGTCTGTTGTTCCAGAAAAGTCCCACGAGCTACCACTGTCTAAATGGGTTAGTGTTGCATAAACAGTCGCATCACTTACAGCTTCATCTGTTGCTTCTGCTACACCATCGCCATCAGAGTCCCATTTAACGGTGACGGTGAAATAGAGATATGGATTTCTTCCTCTATAGGTAACACTCCATGAAATATCCCATACATACATTGATTGTACTGTTACCTCTTTTACTGTTATTGTTGTTGTCATTACATTATCTGCAGTATCTGTTTCTCCCTCTACAACACTTGCCTCAGCTTTTATTACATGGTCTCCTATGCTTGCCCCTGTTGTATTCCATGTGAATGAC
>JAPDJQ010000021.1 GCA_029259015.1 Thermoplasmatota archaeon
ACGCCTAATGTTCTTGCTAACCATGCATGCTCTTTTGTCTGGGCCATTACTCCTTCTGTTGCTGCAATAACAAGGATAGCTGCATCTGCCTGGCTTGTTCCTGTAATCATGTTCTTAACGAAGTCTCTGTGTCCTGGAGCATCGATGATTGTAAAGAAATATTTATCTGTGTCAAAACGGCGATGAGCGACATCTATTGTCAGTCCTCTTTCTCTTTCTTCCTTTAGCCTGTCCATGACCCATGCTAGGGCAAAGCTCTCTTTTCCTTTTGCTTTTGCCTCTTCTTCGTATTTCTTAATTAAGTGCTCTTCTATCTGTCCAGTATCCAGTAGCAATCTTCCTACCAGTGTAGATTTACCGTGGTCGACATGCCCTATAATTACCAGATTTAAGTGGGGTTTTTCCGCTGGCATTTTAATCCTCCTGCTTGTAAATATTTTCGAATATATATATTTATTTGCTTACCTCAGTAAGCTTTCAGATATGGCAGAAGTATTTTAAAACTTTTTGGTCAGATGAATCAAATGAATGAATCTGATGCCGTATTAACGAGAAAATAAAAAGGAGCAAACGATATATCATCATATGAAAGATGTTAAAAGCAGTTTAATGCGAGAATTGATTCTCCTTTCATTTCCATTCTATCAAAAAAGCTATAAAGAAAATTGCATGAAAATATGATGAAAGTGCCCTTTTACATTGTAAATGCCTTTACAGATAAACCTTTTAAAGGTAATCCTGCAGGTGTTGTCTTGCAAGCTGATGAACTCGATTATAAAACAATGCAAAAAATAGCAGCTGAGTTGAAGTTTTCAGAAACAGCTTTTGTTATGAATAGCCAGAAAGCAGATTATAAGGTGAGATTTTTTACTCCGAAGAAAGAAGTTGATTTATGTGGACATGCTACTGTAGCGACTTTTCATGTGTTGAGCAAAGAAGGTATTTTAAGAAAAAACGAAGTAAAAATGGAAACAAAAGCAGGAATTTTGGATATAGAAATAAAAGGCGAAGAAGTTTTTATGGAGCAAGCAAAGCCGATTTTTAAAGAAATTAAAATATCAAGAGAAAGAATTGCAGAAGCCTTGGGAATGGATAAAAGCGAAATTGCCAATTTACCAATAGAGGCAGTTTCGACAGGGTTATTTTCATTAAATATACCAATAAAAAGTTTACAGGCAATGCAGAACATGAAACCCCATTTCGATAAAATAAAAGAAATATGTATCGAAATAGATGTTGGCCTGTTTTTCCCATTCACATTTGAAACAGTAAATAAAGACTGCTTTGTTCATGCTAGATGCTTTGCCCCCTTATACGGTATTAACGAGGATCCTGTTACGGGAACAGCGAATGGTGCTTTGGGCGCTTATCTGGCAAAACATGGATTACTTAAAAATAAAACATATAGGGCAGAACAGGGATGTGAGACAGGAAGAGAAGGAATTGTAAGCGTGGAAGTAAATGAAAAAGTGAAGATTGGTGGGAAGGCATGCATCACTGTTAAAGGTAAAATTGAGGTATAATCATTTTTTCAGATATTTTGCCACTCTTCTGAACCCTTCTTTTATCACTCCATTATTCTCAACATGTGGCCCATAACTTATTCTCACTGCCTCTCTCAAACTGTCTCCAAATCCCTTGCCAGGAATAAACAGAACACCTGTATTCTTCAGCACGCGCTTCACAAATTCATCAGCATCCTCATTTACTCTCATTAAGGTATATAGTCCTCCCTGTGGAATTAAACGTGGCAAACCAAGAAATTCATCTATTGCTTCTATGGTAGCATCTGCAGCCTTCTTATATGCATTTCTAACTTCTTCCAGATATTTTTTCAGGCTGCCGTCTGCCAACGATTTATTTATATAGCTGGCAAGAGCAAATTGATGCATGGTATCGGGGCACAAAATAGTGCATTGCTGAACTCGCTCCATCGCTTCTATAATTTCCTTGCTGGCATCAACCCAGCCCAGGCGGCGCCCTAGACCGCGCCCCCATTTTGAGTTGCTGTGCAAAGCAATCATGAATGGATAATCAGCAGGGCTCCAAGAAAAGTATTTTGGCGGCGGAATGAAGCATTGTGTTTTGTAAGCGTAGTCAATTATCATGAAAGAGTTGCCATCATGGCACATGTCGGCGATTGTTTTGACAAAGGTGTCGCCAAAAACTTGTGATGAAGGATTGTCTGGAGAAGGAAACAAAACTATTTTTGGCTTTTCTTTCTCATATATTTCTTTAAAATCCTCTGCCATTTCCTCTTCACTTTTATACTCCCATTTTTCCGTATCCAAAACACGCTGCCTCACTATTTTTGCATCTCTCAAAGTCATTTTTATTTGGCCAGGATAGTTGGCATATGTGGGATCAAAAAGCAGAATCTTATCGTCTGGATTTGCTAAAGCAATGAGCAAATCATGTGTTAGCTGTGTCGAAGATTGTCCAATAATTATATTCTCTATGCCGAGCTTGACACCAAAAAGCTCCTTTTCCATTTTCGCAATGGCTTCTCTGCATTCCTCAAAGCCAAGCGTCGGGCTATATTTGCCAGCATCATGAAATTTTTCAACATCGGTGCATATATCTATATAATCCTGTCTCAACTGCTCTGGAGGATGATGCCCAACCCAGCCCCCGCCATATGAAATAACTTCATCTGGATTCAGTCCCATATTGATAATATTCTGCCTGCTCGCCATTTTCATTATCTGGCGGATAGGAGAAGGTTCATTTATCATTTCTTGAATAAGCTTAGATAACTCCATGGCAAGATATGATGATCGGGAATATAATTTTTTTGAATGGTGAAATAAATTTATCCAAGACTAGAGATTGAAAATTACCTGTAGCAGCTTCATTATTGATCTTAATATATGCCATTCATTCAATTTATCAAACAATTCAACAAATAAGCTATATTTCTTTGGCATGGAAATTAGCAGTCCATCACTCCATTCACTTTCCATGCCATGCTCATCTTTTGCCTTAACTTTTATGGTGTAGTTGCCCATTGTATTCCACACATGTGTTGCATTCGCTATTTTTCCAGATTCAAACGGACCTAGCCATTGGCTGGTAGAGCCATCTCCCCAATCAAATTTGTAATATACCTTATCTCCATCTGGATCTGTTGAAAATGAAGAATATGTATACTCCCTTCCAATTTCTCCCGAAGTTGGGCCTGTTGGCCTATTTGGTTTATCTGGAGGATTATTGGCGAATACTTTTGTTTTAAATGTCCATATTTCTCCTGGTGTAGAATGGTTATATCCATCAAAGGCAATGACCTTCCAGTAATATGTTGTGTTGTATTCGAGCATTCCCGGATTATATGTTGTGGCGGATTGATTACTGCTTACTTTTGAAGGCGGCAAAGAGGTACCAAAATAAACATCATATGTTAACAAGTCATCATCTGGATCACTACAATCCCAGCTGAGAATAACATCTATTGCCACATCTGTTGAACCATTAGCTGGATATGGGTTGGTTGGCGGGTAGGGCGGCATGTTCTGTGGTTTATAATTTGTATCTATCATCTCTGCATACAACTCGTTTATATCCCAATATAAACTTTCGTTATACCAGAGCCTTATGTTGTTATATTCTGCTTTTATAGTGTTGTGTGCAATTGGGGAATACCAGAATTTGTAATGGGGACTGCCAGAAACATGATAGCCATCTCTGTAAATTCCAGCTGGAACACTCAACTCTTCTATGCCTGTACAAGTTAAAGTATGCTCCTCTATGTATACAGGAAAATCATATAGCACTTCATATGGAACAGCCAACTCTATTTTTGCTTCCAGATGGAGCCAGAAAGTGATATTTGGCACAGTCCATGTTTCGTTTACCTCTATTGGAAAATCATATGGTGATACAGCAGGGGTAACATTTTGCTTGAGTTCTATATCGGCGGAAAAAGCGTTGGTGACGAACATTCTTTCTATTTCTCCTTCCATATGAGCATTGAATGTTATCATTGCCAAATCTGATTTTCTAATATACAGTTGTCCATTTATTACGGTATTTTTCATTTCTCCTTCAATTACGCCTGCAATAGATACACTTCCTTCGACATTTCCTTCAAAATTTAAAATGTAATGCACACCATCATCATTTGTAACTTCAAAATGCATGTTTAGTGTCAAATCAGCAGATGCACTCGGTTGTTCGTATGAAATATACATATTATAATTCCAATAATCTCCAATTTCCCATACTGGCGAATCCGCTCCATCATTGATAAATAAAGTGCTGACTACAGGAAAAAATATTGATGCAATGAGTAATGCCATTGTATAAAATACCATTGGTT
The DNA here is from genome assembly GCA_029259015.1 of Thermoplasmatota archaeon. Classification (GTDB taxonomy): domain Archaea; phylum Thermoplasmatota; class E2; order UBA202; family JdFR-43; genus JdFR-43. The sequence goes on from JAPDJQ010000021.1 coordinate 4,316, forward strand.
TTTTATCCCTCCTCATATCAACACTCCGTGCTATTAAATAGCACAATTATAAAGTTTTTAATTTATATAAATTTATTGTAAAATAATATGACAGCCAAGCCAGTTTGTTAAAAGAAAAAAGGGGAAAGGCAACTCTTCTTTTCTTTCTTAACTCAGGCATATCCTCCTATTTTAAGGCTTGGATCTCCAAGAAGTACCCATTGCTCCACAATTTTTGTGTCAATACGATCAACCATTGGTGGAAATGCATTTAGATAATAAGTTAAATCAGAGGCATGTGCTTCTCCAAGCATTTCTTTTCCTTCAGCATAGCTCTTGAAAAAGTGGATCTCCATGTATCTTCCTCTTCCTGTAAGACAATTTTCTCCAGGAATTCCATATCCAAAGCCTGTGTTGGCAATCGTTGCTATGCTTCCGCCCCCTATTTTTCTTGCAAGCCACCATCCAAAACATTCTGGAGTCCATTCTGATTTGTAATAAACCTCCTTCAAATGTCTTAATTTGAGAAGATTCAGTATACTTACATTGAACTGATTGTTATGGCAACCTCCTATGACGCAAATTGGGTACATGCCGTCGTTGGAAAATTTGTAAAAGCTGGTTACATCTATACCAATCCATGTTTCTTCATCTCCTGGAGGATGATTCGCCCAGCTCATCGGATTTCCATGGCCAGAGAAATACAAAAAGCCACATCCCTGGCTGACTGCATTTATTATATCCCTGGAGCCAGTTAAGTTGCCTGTGGATGTCCATAAAAATGTTGCCTCAAATCCATCCAAATATTTGAAAGCCTCAGCAGTTGCAACCTCTCCCTCATAATATGGGTCTCCTTCGCTCGGATATGTATCGCCTGCCACAGCAACAAATCTTTTGAACCAGTTGCTTCCATAGGCTGTTGTTTCATATGTAATGATTTTATCAACCATTATTTTCACTTCTGCCCTATTTCTGCAGGCGAGTCTGCCCACGTATACATCTGGATATAAGTCGAGGACATCCTTTCCTCTCATGTGCCATTCTCCAAAAACATCATTTCCATTGCTGTCCCAGTCCTCAAAAACTATGTCACCATCTTCATATTTGTATATGTCTGCAAAATACAAGTCGCTTATAAATTTCTTTTCTCCTCCATCATCTAGATAGGAATAGCGAACTGGCACCCACCATTTTTCTTCTTTAACTCCGCCATTTCTTCCACCGACAAGCAGAACATATTCTACACCCCATTCCTCAACTGCATTTTTTATGAAATATTTTATTTTTTCAGCATCATCTCTTCCGTTGGCTGGGAAATAATTTCCTCCATAAATTTCATCTAGGGTAACTATAATTGTTTTTAATCCATAGCTTTCCTTATGCTCTGCTAAAGGCTGTAAATCTTCTCTGAATTCTGCAGGAGCAATTATTAGCAAATCATATGCCCCATTCGTAAATAATGGCTTCTCTGAGGGCGAATAATATATATCAATGTCTATCTTATCCACATACTGTATTTCATTTTCTGCTGGAATATAGCGGGCAGGATAAAGATGAATGGTGAGATATATCACATGCTGCTTTCCATCTATGCCAGCTCCAATATTATATGAAATCCAGTTTGTAGGATATGGTTCATTACTTGCATAAATTTCTCCTTCTTTTGTTTCAACTTTGAAAGTTCCCATATTTGATGTGATTGAAGGAGGAGAAGGCATCACTTTTTTGTTCAAATGCATTGTTTTAATTTCTGATGTTTGAAATTCTATTCCTTCAATTTTTGTCCCAAACGGGAATTTCAGAACTTTTATTTCATATGGAATCATTGGGTATCCATCTTTTATTAAATAATTATCTCCTCCTTCAAAATCAATTGCTACGTATTCATCCTTTTCTTTAATTTCTGGAGGAGAGAAATCGAATGATAAATTGATTGCTTTTGCCTGTACTTCTCTATTATCATCAAAAATATTTTCTATTCCTGCAAATGCTGGAGTAAGCAAAATCGTAAAAATTACAATACTTATTATTCCTCCTCTTATTCTCATTTCTTTCACCAATCGCTAATCTTTTAATGATTTATAAGTGTTATTTAGGGCATGAATCAATCACGCAATCTTTTCCCAGTTAGAGAAATAAACACGTCTTCCAGAGTTGGTTCTGCTGTGGAAATTGATTTGATGTTTTTATCTGAGAGATTTTTTACTATATCAAGAAGTAAACCCTTTCTATCCTCGACGATTATTTTAAGCAGCCCATTTGCATAGCTCACCTGTTTAACACCCGGAACATTCTTTAAATCATTTATGGTGTTTTCATCGCAATCTACTTCAACTTCCAGAATCTTTTCCTTTTCCATTCTGCTTTTAAGCTCCGCCGGACTCCCTATTGTTATTATCTTTCCACTATCTATAATTGCAACTCTATTGCAGAGTGTATCAGCTTCTTCCATGTAATGTGTTGTAAGGAAAATAGTTGTTCCTTGGCTATTGATTTCTTTTATGAATTTCCAGATATGGCGGCGTGCTTGAGGATCTAAGCCAGTGGTTGGTTCATCCAAGAATAATAATTTTGGTTCATGAAGCATGGCAAGAACAAGGCTGAGTCGCTGCTTCATTCCACCAGAGAAATTTTTTACCAAATCATTTTTTCTATGTTCCAAGCCCATTATTGAGAGGAGTTCTTCGCTCCTCCTTTTTATCACCTTTTTGGGCAAATCATAAAGTATGCCATAAAAGAGAATGTTCTGCTGAGCTGTAAGCAATTCATTTAAGCTTGTCTCTTGGGGCAAAATGCCAATCAGCCTTCTAATTTCATTGCAATCTTTGTTGATATCATAACCGAAAATGCTTGCTTTTCCCCCTGTAGCTTTGAGCTGACAGGTGAGTATTCTTACAGTGGTTGTCTTTCCTGCTCCATTTGGTCCAAGAAATCCAAAAATCTCTCCTTCCTCAACATCAAATGATATTCCATCAACTGCAACAACGCCATTAAATGTCTTCTTTAATTTACTGACAGAGATAGCCTTCATTCTTCTCCCTCTCTCATTAATAAAATTACGCCGATGATGAAAATTGATAAAGCAAATATTGTCGAAATTGCAAATGGCAGAGCAATGTCTTTTATTTCAGCTCCACGCAACATGACATTTCGCAATGCCTCATTTATGTATGTAAGAGGAAAAATTCTAGATACGTAATACATCCATCCCTTGGTTATGGGAAAGAAAATGCCAGAGAGAAACATCATAGGGAAATTTATTAACATGCCAAGCTGAGAAGCTTCTTCAGCTGTTTTTGTTAAGCTTGAAATAACTAGACCAATGCCTATCATTGAAAGCATTCCCATGATGATAGCTAAAGCAAAAAGCCAGATATCGCCGGCTATAGTAACATTGAATAGAAATACAGCTACTAGAAGTAAAATGATTATCTGGATGCCTATCAAGAATACGTTACTCAATACCTCTCCTCCAACTATGGAAAATCTTGAAGTAGGAGTTGATAAAATTCTCTGCCTTATTCCTTTCACTCTATCTTCAACTAAAGAAGATGCCACACCTGTGACTCCTGTCCACATCATTGTCATGCCTATCAGGCCAGGCACGAGAAAATCAATATACTTTAATTCTTTTTTAACTGGAGAAAATCCAACAATGGAAACATTTATTGGATTTGCAATGCTTTCGAGATATATGGCTTCTTCGTCTGTAACATTTCCATATTCCTTTGCAAGCTCAATTTTCTGCTGGGCAATTTTCTGGCTAAAGGCGTCGATTATTCCATTTATTGTTCCTAAAGCAATGCTCTGCATATTCACATCAGCAGATTTATCATAAAAGATTGCCACGTTCACTTGCATAAATATAATTTGTGAGAAATTTTCAGGAATGAAAAGAACTGCTATAAAATCCCCATCTTCTATCAGCCTCTTTGCCATTTCATCCATACTTTCATCTGTCTTTTCTTTAACCATAACATCTATTCCTTCATACTCCTGAAAAATTGATATGAAGGCCTGAGTTATATTGTCATTGCTGCCAACAGGTTTAACAATTGCCATATTGAATGAAAATGCTCCATTTTCTCCACCAAAAACACTGCCAAAAATTATCATGAAAAGCAATGGATATAAAATCAGAAACGCAAGCAACTTCTTCTGATGCCACACTTCCGCAAGCCTACGCCAGCATATCACCAAAGCTTTCTTACACATCTCGGCAAAATTATTGCAGAGTATATAAATTGTGGGGTTTTGGAAATTTAGAAAATTATGATTTGAATGAAAAATCAAAACATAAGTGCAGGGGGCGAGATTTGAACTCGCGAAGGCCTACGCCACAGGCCCCTCAAGCCTGCGCCTTTGACCGGGCTCGGCTACCCCTGCTTAATCTAAAATATGCATGGTTATTAAAATTTATTCACAGATGAAATGAGAGAAAATATGAAAATGAGATGATAGCGTCATTACTCAATCATGTGCAATAGGATTTTCATTTTCCGTTTAATCCTTAAAAAGAAAAAAATACATTTATTGGATATGCATTATTCTATTGTGAAATATATTGCACTGGTTGCAGTGATTATTCTTATTGCTCCTTTCGCATCGGCATGCAAAGATGTAATTGTCATGGATGAGGCAACAGCTGGCGACTACAATTTATTCATGAAAGTTCGCGATCCTTCTCGTCCAGGCTTACAAGTTCTTTTTATGGTTGATAAAGGATATGAATACACATATCATCATCCATGGAAGGGATATAACATTCCATATACAATTAAACACAAGCTTATTGGAGTAGCTACTTTAGACGACACTCCTCCAAATATAATAAAGGCGGGAATGCTGCTGAGTGATGCAGACATTGCATATGGCGACGCAGATAGCCCCACATTCTGGATAAATCCAACAAAGTATGCATGGGATGATTTTGATTGGCTTCGTTATGCAGCACAAAATGCAAGCACTGTTGATGAAGCTGTTGATAAACTCGAGGAAGTTAAAGACATGCATGCCCCTGGCATAGGAGAGAATTTGTTCGTTGTCGGAAGGGACAAAGCATATGTTATAGAGGCAGATGCATACCATTTCGTAAAAGAAGAAGTAAAGGACATTGCAGTTATGTCAAATTATCCGAAGCAACTGTGGTATAGCCGTCTTTTGAAAAAAATAGCGATTGCATCAAATTTTGACAGAGTGTATGAGGGGAATGTGAGAAGATGGCAGACTGTGAGGCTTGGAAGCATATATGGAGTAAAGATTCTCAAGATTGGGAATGACTGGATCATGGCAAAGCAGGTGCCAGTTGGGGAAAAAATTAAAATTGAAAAGGGAAAAGGAGCAAAAGTTGGCTATTTTTATGTTGAGCTTGAAGAAATCACTGGAAGGATTGCCAGAGTAAGAATAAGCTATGAATATTATGGGTGGGAAAATAAAGTTGCAGAGATGATCCGCCAGAAATATGGTAAACTAACAGTAATGGATTTAATGAATTTATCCCGCCTCCATTCAGAAGATTTGGATGGGCTGAGGGGATTTTGTGAAGGAGAAAAGAAGGCAACAATGATTTTCAAGATATATAAAAATGGCATACCCAGCATGGGATGGTTTGCTCCAGATCAGTGCGTATCCATTTATGTTCCAGTGCATATATGTGATAAACAGATTTATGAAGCATATAAGAATGGCGAGGCAGCTGAAATTGCTTTGAATTTACTGACTAAATTCGGGCACGGCGGTGTTAATTTCAGTAACGTTGAAAAAGTTTTGATAAAGGAAAATGAAAGAATGGAAAATCTTGCTTTGAAGCATGGTAATGAGGCAGATATTCTGACATGTGTTGATGTAGAGATGCAGAAACAAGCCATAATGACGGAAAAGCTATATCTGAATGCAAATAAGGAAGAGAGAGAAATATTGAAAAGAATATGGCAGACCGACTACTATCAAACAATCTGCAATATTGAACGCAATATTAACAGTTTTGATGAATATGGTCAGGAAATGCTTGCAAAAATAGCATTGAGCATTGGAAAAACAAGGGTAGATGTTGATGCCATAGTTAATGGAAGCGATTTATACAAGGATTACAACAAAGCAGAAAATCTAGTGCAGACAGGAAATTACAGAGAGGGGGTAAAAACAATCAAAAAAATATTTGAGGAGAGCGATAAAAAATTATTTGGCATAGTTCATAAAGGAGAGGAAAGCAATGAAGAACAGATTGTTTTAGTTGGTGCTTTCATAATTTTTGTTGCCATTGTGATAACCTTGGCAAAGAAACCAAAGAAGAAATAATTATAGATATTTCCTCGGATCAGTTATTTTTCCTTCTATTGCGCTTGCTGCTACAGTAGCAGGAGAAGCAAGATATACCTCTGCTTCTTTAGAACCCATTCTGCCTTTGAAATTTCTGTTTGTCGATGCTATTGCTACTTCATTGCTAGCTAAAATTCCTTCATGCGCTCCCAAACATGGGCCACATCCAGGATTCATTATTACGCCACCCGCCTGAATGAATATATCTATGAGCCCTTCTTCTAATGCCTGCTTATAAATTTTCATTGAAGCTGGAAAGATGAGGAAGCGTATGCCATCTGCTATTTTCTTTCCCTTCAGTATCTGAGCAGCTATTCTTAAATCCTCTATTCTTCCGTTGGTGCATGAGCCTAAGACAGCCTGATTTATTTCCTTGCCCTCAACATCTTCTATGTTTTTAACATTATCAACAGTATGTGGACAAGCTACTTGCGGAGATAGATCGCTCACTTCAAATTCAAGCTCCTTTTCATATACGCCTTCACCATCTCCTCCAAATAAAGCAGCTTTTGCTCCCATCTCCATTGACATGTTGGCTATCGTTATCTTATCTGCCAATGCCATATTCTCAACGATGCCATAATATTCGCATGCCTTGTAATTAGCTCCATCTGCCCCTAACTCGCCTATAATATGAAGAATAATATCCTTTGCAAAAACTCCTTTTGGTAAATTTCCTGTTACTGTTATCTTAAATGTCTCTGGCACTTTAAGCCATATTTTGCCAGTGGCCCATACAGCAGCCATCTCCGTAGCCCCTATGCCCGTGGAAAAAGCTCCTAAAGCACCATAGCTTGTTGTGTGGCTGTCTGTGCCTACTATAAGCATTCCCTTGCTGGCGTGCCCTTCCTCAATCATCACCTGATGGCATATGCCATAGTTTATATCATAAAAGTTCTTTATTCCATGCTTTTTAACAAATTCCCTTATTTTTTTATGATTCTCTGCCGTCTTTATTGTATTTGCAGGCACTCTATGATCAAGGATAATAACAATTTTATCTGGAATCTTCAGAGGCATGCCTATTTCTTCGAATTTTTTTATAACCAAAGCAGCATTATCATGACTCATTGCCTTATCAACGCTTGCTTCAACTATATCTCCTGCCTCAGCTTTTACACCACTCTTCTCAGATAAAATTTTCTCTGCCAGAGTCATTCCTTCACCTTCCTTACAACATCCAGAATTGTTCCATCTCTATACTCTACAACTGCTACAATTTCATCGCTAAACTTTGGCTCTTTTGGTTCTCCTACTAAGTTTATAGCTTTCTTATACAGCTCTTCGATATCAACAATCTCCATCTTCCCTTTAACTGCTTCAATCAAATCCTCTCTCTCCGGATTAACAGCTATTCCTCTATCTGTGACAATAACATCAACAGTATGGCTTGGCGTTGAAACGGTAGTAACTTCTTTCCTTATAACAGGCACTCTCCCACGAAGCAAAGGAATGGTTATTACAGTAATATCACTACCAGCAGCAGCATCTTGATGCCCTCCAATACCATGCAAAAGCAACCCATCCGAATGTGTATTTACGTTGACATTGAAATTCAAGTCAACTTCTGTTGCTCCTAAAAAGCAGGCATGCTGGCGATTAACGACGCATCCGCAAGTATGAGGATCGCCAAACATTATGTGAGATACTTCAACATGATCAGGATCTTTAGCTATTGATTCCACAGCTTTTAAATCGAAGCTCTGCCCATCCAAAATTTTTCTTATCGTGCCGTCATGAAGCATGTCAACAACGTAGCCAGTTATACCACCCATGACAAAATCGCCCACTATACCATTTTCTTTCATATAATCATGCAGGAATTTTGTTACAGCCAAGCTTGTTCCTCCTGCTCCTGCCTGAAATGAAAAGCCATCTTTTATTATGCCAGCACTTGCCAGAAATTTAACAACATTTTTTGCAATGTTGAGGCGGGCCGGGCTTTTTGTTATTCTCATTGTGCCAGTTTGGATGCCAGCAGGATCACCAATTTCATCTACTTCAACAACATAATCGACATAAATTTGGGGAATGGAAATTGGCGTTACAGGATAAGGTTGCAGGTTGTCGGTGATAACTATGACATTGTCTGCATGGAAAGCATCTGCATAGGCAAATCCCATTGCTCCAAAAGCTGATTTTCCAAGCATTCCATTACAGTTGCCGTATTCATCAGCCATAGAAGCGGCGATAAAGGCAACATCTATATGTAACTCTCCACTTCTAACTGCTCTTGCTCTTCCTCCATGACTACGTAGCACAACAGGCTCTTTCATTCCATGTCTTGAAACATACTCGCCAAGAGGGCCATTCAGGCTACCTTCTATTGATGTTATTACACCATTTTTTATATGTTCAATGAGCTTTTCATGAACTGGGAAAAGAGCTGTTGGAGCAAGCTTTATATTTTTTATTCCCATCTTTGCTATTGTATCAACAACCATATTGACAACATAGTCACCATTTCGCAGATGATGATGAAAAGATATAGTCATTCCTTCTTCTAGCCCAACCTTCTTTATTGCGTCCTTGATTGAGGGCAGCAATTTGCTTTCATCTGGAAAAACAGCTTTTAATGGAGGGGCATATCTTCTGCCAGTAGGCTTAAAAGAAAAAGGGCCATTGTATGGCTTATATTTTCTCCCTGCAATTTCTTCCGGCACCTCTCTTCCAACTGCATTGAGCATGAAGGAAAATAGTGTAGCATTTATAAGAGTATTGGAGGTGTATGCATACCTAGCTGTATTTCCACAAGCACTTTCCAAAAGCATGCAAAAAAGGTCTCTAATCTCTTTGTTTTTTATTATGAACAATTTGGCTGCAGAGAAGGATGCCAGTCAAAGATATAACCATTGATCTTTAAAATGTCCCTTCCAAACATTCTTGTTATCCATTTAGCATCAATTGGCTTGGGGAGTTGATAATGCCAAGTATCCCAGTAATTTCCTGCATAGTAATCCTTATATATAGTCATTTTTAATGGATTAAAATCTATCTCAACAATAACTTTTTCATGCTGAATATCTTCCCATTCTCTATACATTCTTACAATATCATTCTTCATGAAAGTGTTGTTGAATGAGTCTGCAAATATTAACACAGCTGTGCTGTATCGCTTAAAATTACCATCTAATCTATTATATCGGAATATGTTACCAAAAACGGGAGGACTAATCTCTGCCCATGTAGTGAACATAATGCCATTTCCATTCTCATATATTGTATTGTTCTCTACCACATTATAGCTTCCTCCACTTATTTCTATGCCTGTATCGCATGAAGAAATGTTGTTTTTGAATATGCGGTTATAAGATGCTGACAATTCAATTCCTTTCTCGCATTTATATATGAAATTATCATGGATTTCATTGTATGATGATGGGCTAAAAACTTCCCATATCTCAATTCCTACGCTATTCTTATAAATGATGTTATAGGAAATGTTGTTATACTTGCCATAGCACGAGATTCCAATGGAATTGTTATGAATGATATTTTTGTAAACCATGTTGTATCTTCCAGCTACAGAAATTGCTATCGAAAATTTGTCTTTACTGCAATTGGAGACATTATTGAAGATTATTTTATTTTTAAAGCCAGAGGAAAGTATTCCATCTCCCCTGCCAATTATTGTGTTATTCGCAATAGTTGAATAATTTGCACTCATTACTATTGGGGGAGCAGCAAAAATGGTGTTATTTTCTATATGAATATTTCGAAGTTTGTAAATTCGAGCTGCCAGTATGCCTCTATGAGGGCCAGCAGAACCCCTTACATTCTTTATAACGAAATTTTTAACAGATGTGTCATTCACCGCAACCCATATTGTTTCAGTCCCATTTCCATCTATAACCGGCTTTTCCCCATTTTCAACAATTCCAATCAATGAAATACTCTTATTTATCACCACCCTTTCATTATAATAACCAGGATAAACATAAATTGTATAGCCATCTTCTGCATCGTTGATGGCATCCTGTATGTTACTATAATTTCCTTCGCCACCTCCACCTACATAAAGGATGTTTCCATTCTCGCTTAAACAGCAAGAGTTTTTAATTAGAAGAGAACCGCTAAATGAAGATAGAAGCAAAAGAAATGAAATGAAGATGCAAGTCCATTTCATGAATTAAAAAATGCTTTGCATAATTTATGATTTGCGAATAGAAGATTTTGCATCCTATCCAAATCTTTATAAATATGCCGTATTTTACCATCATGGCTCGATTTCCTGAGGCTGAGGCTCGCATGTTGAACAAGCTCATATGCATGAGCTGTAATGCTCGCAATCCTTTAAAGGCTAAGAAATGCAGGAGATGCGGTTCAAAAAGGCTTAGGCCGAAATCAAGGGAAAGGAAAGGCGGAGCCTAATTTTTATTGCAGTTCATATCCGCGCATTTTTCCCATTTCTTGCCTTTATATATTACTGCTATTATTGGCGCACCGCATTTGCTGCAGTATTTTCCTTCAAAGTACACACTGCCCTTTTGAGGCAGAGCATAGCTGTTGCTGCATTTTGGAAAGTTTGAGCACCCTATGAAACGCTTACCTCTACCAGATTTAATTAAAATTAGATCGCCCCCACACTTATTGCATTTGCCAAAATAATTCTGTTTGCTTATTGCCTCTTTTATTGCCTCTCCTATCTCGCCTTCTTTTTCTTGGAGCACATCAAATGCTTTCCTCAGTATATGTTTTGATTCCTCAATAACTTCCTCGAATTTTTTCTCTCCCTCAGCAATTCTATCCATCTCCTTTTCAAGATGGGCAGTCATATCTGGCTTTGTTATTATTTCTGCCCCTTGCTTCAATGCTTCAACGACTGCAAAAGCTGCTGGTGTTGGCGTGATGTACTTTCCTTTTATGTATTTCCTTTCATATAATTTGCCTATGATTTCATGTCTTGTTGCCTTTGTTCCTAATCCGAGGTT
>JAPDJQ010000045.1 GCA_029259015.1 Thermoplasmatota archaeon
AACCTTTATTTCATTTATTTTTGTTCCTGCTGGAAATGTGTATATTTTTGTGTAATATGGCAGAATAGGATAGCCAGGATTATAAAGATAGCTTGCATTGTCTATATCAAGCAAACAATATTCTCCACAATCAATTATTCCAATCTTATCATTCTCGTCTTCAAATCCTGCATTTATTAATGGGAGAAAAAGAAGAGCAAGAAAGATTGCAATGATTTTTTTCATGGATATGCCCTCCTTAAAAGGCGTGGGAATGGCGTGGCATCTCTTATATGTTCAAGTTTGGCAATCCAGCATAAAAATCGCTCCAAACCCAATCCGAATCCTGAGTGCGGGACAGAACCATATCTGCGCAAATCAAAATACCATTCATAATTTTTAATATCTGCTCCATCTTTTTTAAGCCGTTCAATCATTGAATCTATATCATCTTCTCTCTCTGAGCCGCCTATTATTTCTCCATAGCCCTCAGGAGCTATCATATCTGCACATTCAACGGTCTTTCCATCTGGCGAGATTTTCATGTAAAATGCTTTTGATTCAACGGGGAAATTGGTTACAAAAATTGGCTTTTCTTCCCCTTCCGCCAGAGCTTTTTCATGCGGGGCACCAAAATCATCGCCCCATTGGATATCAAAGCCCTTATCCTGCAAAATTTTGATTGCATCCTTGTATTTTATTCTTTTGAAAGGCGGCTCCACAACCATTAAATCTTCTGGCTTCCTGCCCAAATATTCAAGCTGCTCTTTACACCTCTTGGCAATATTCTGGCATACATAGCTCACCATTTCTTCCTGTAATTTCATATTCTCCTCATTTCTCACCCATGCTTCTTCCGCCTCCAGATGCCAGTATTCTATTAAATGCCTCCTTGTCCTAGATTTTTCTGCCCTGAAGGAAGGGGTTAGGCTCCACACTCTTTCTAGTGAGAAAATCAACGCCTCCAAATACATCTGAGCTGTCTGGCTTAAATATGCAGTTTGTCCGAAATAATCGAAGGAGAAGACAGTTGCTCCTCCCTCAGCAGCATTCATTGTTATAACACTTGGTGTTACTTCCCAGAATTCATTTTCGTCAAACCATTCTCTTATGAATTTTAGCATGCTCGCCTTTAATTTCATAACCTCTGTCATTCTTCTCGATCTCAACCAGAGATGGCGATTGTCGAGCAAAAATTCAACGCTCTGATATTCTGTAATTGGGAATTCCTTGGCAAAGCCGATTACATTGAACTTTGTTGCATGTATTTCCTTTCCTCCTGGGGCACGTTCATCTTCATGTATTACTCCTTCCACCTCCACAGATGATTCTATTAATGCTTTATCTGCATTCTTAAAATCCTCTTTAGCAACTTTGCTCTTTTCAACTATAACCTGCATTATGCCAGTTGAATCTCTAATCACAACAAAAACGATTTTTCCACTGCTCCTCTTCCTGTAAATCCATCCTCTTATCTTTGCAGGTTCTCCTTCTTTTTTCTTCAGTGCGTCCCTTATTTTTTCAAATTCCATTGTTTTAATAACATTGTATCATAAAAATTTTTACCTACTGGAGGAGGTATAAATCTATCCTATTTCTCTCACTTCCTCATATATCTGCTGCAAAATTTCCTTATAATCCGCTTTTCCACTTTCCACCAAATCCATTTCCTCCTCAATTTTTCTTGTTCTCTCCTCGCTAACAAAATTTTCATATTTACTGCTTAAAAAGTTGTAAACTTCAATGCCTCTTTTGGTGGGCAAAATTTTTCCATTTTTCTCGATTACATAATCTCTTATGAAAAGCTTTTCAACTATTGTTGCATATGTCGAGGGTCTTCCTATTCCCTTCGTGCGCATGTCATGTATAACTTCTGACTGGGTATATAATGGCTTTTTAGGCAGATATTTTATGACTGCTTTCTTTCTAAATTTTCCAACCGGCAGTTCATTTTTTACCCATACTCCCTTATACAATTCATAAGCTTTTCCTCTTGCCTCAATAATCCTTTCCTCCTCCATTTCCCCTCCATCATATTTTACCTTGTATTTTTTTATTCTGATACTATATTCCTTACACTGACTTGCCATGAAGCGGCGGAAAATTAAATCATATAAAGCCAAATGCTGCCAGTCAATCTCTTCAACCTGCAAAACCTTTTCATGGATAAGGCGCTGCAACAAATTCTTGTCCCAGGGGCGAGTTGGCCTAATGCATTCATGCGCCCCTTCTTTGAAAAATTTTCTTGCTTTGAAATCCTCGCCAAGATATTCTTTTGCCACTTTCAAGCCAGCATCGCTCACCATTGTTGAATCTGTTCGATGGTATGTTATAAGCCCGCCCTCGAACAAAGCCTGGGCTATTTTCATTGCTTTATCTGCCGGCATTTTTAAAATTGCATTTGCATCCTTAAGCATTTCATCCGTCGTATATGGCGGCAATGGCTGCCTCTTCTCCTCTTTTTCCTCAATAAGCTCAATTTCAAGCTCGACTTCCCCGCCTTCTATGTCTTCTAGAAGTAATCCAAAATCTTCTATTACTCCAACCCTCCTCTTTTCTTTATGCTCTTCTGCCCTTTTTATTATCCATCCCAAAACAGGTGTCTGAGCTCTCCCTGCAGAGAGATTTCTGTTATTAAACACCTCCCATAATTTCTGGCTCAAGCAAAAGCCAATCCATCTATCCTCTATTCTTCTCACAATCTGCGCTTTCACCAAGTCTTCGTTTATGCTGCGTAAATTTTCCATTGCTACTTTTATCGCCTTTGGCGTTATTTCATGAAACTCCGCTCTTTTTATTTTCCCACATCCTGCAAGCAGGTTTGCAATATCCCATGCAATTTTCTCCCCTTCTGCATCTGGATCAGTGCCTATTATAATTTCTTCCACTTCATAAGCAATTTTTCTCAATGCATTGATCCTGCTCTTTGCATCATCTATATTTTCACTCCCGCATTTTATACATTTACCGCTCTCCTCAGTAAATTGATAGCCACATTCTCTACACCTTTTTATGGAGGAATAAACTGGAATGAATGTTCCATTCAATTCAACTCCATGAAAACCTCTGTTTGTTATCAAATCTGTTACATGCCCCAAGCTAGCCGTAATGAGTAAAACATATTTTTCTGTAGCAACTTCGTATGCAATTGCACTATCAATAACCTTTATGCTCGGCTTTCCAAAAAATCTTGCAATTTGTTTTGCTTTCGTTGGGCTTTCTACAACAAACAAAGCTGGCTTAATTAAATCTTCTTTTATGCCCTTCTTCACTTTCCTGCTCTCCTCTATATCCTTCTTTAACGCATCAAAATCCACATTTTCCAGCTTTTTAAACTCAATATCATAATAGCTTGCTCTTTCCAGAAAGGCGTTCAGCAAGTCAACATCATCTTCAAGAAGAAATGAGGCACCTTTTGTTATTCCTCCTGCAAGTAATCGGGAAGTTCTGCCTGCCCCCTGAATATAGGTTCTTATGTCAGGAAATATTATTTCTCCTTTTCTCAAAACAAAATCCTTTTCCTCTTTGATGCCTTCCTCCATTATCATCTTTATTTTTTCTTTCAGCTCGTAAAACTCTTTCCTCTTCTCTATATTTGGCAGAATGGGAATGAATTTTTTAATCTCCTCCCTTTGCCTGAATAAATTGGCAATGAACTTAATCATTGCAGGACTGAGGGCATCGATTTCTTCAATTTTTATTCTTATTATGGGAGCACCAATAAAAACGGCATACTTTATCTCTTTTGGCAAATCAATTCCTCTTATCAATGCCCCATAATAATAGGCCGTGCCAATAAGATAATCGATTTTCCCTTCCTTAAATGCATTAAATGCTTCCTTATTTTTTGAAGTAACCAGTCCTATATTGAATTCATTTTTCAGCTTTTCATACCATTTCTCGCAATCTTCTATGCTTCTGGCATATATTATGCCCCCCTTACCCATTTTGCTCAATATCTCTTTTATTTTCTCTTCGCTTTCCTCATTGACATAAATATCCTCAATATTCCTTATCGTAAAATATGATGAGCCAATGTCAAAATTCAGGAGTTGCCTGAATAGCTCGGCTTTTTTTCCTTTCTTTGCAGTAGCTGTTGAAACCATTAAGATTCCTTTTGCTTTTCCCTTCCATTTTCCATCATAATAAAAGCCCAACAAATGCAGAATTCTGTCTATATTTCTGGATGCTTTAAGAATAGCATCGACGTCATCAACAAAAATGAAGTTAAAAGTTATGTCTCTCAAATCCTCAAAATGCTTTGCGAGAAATTGAGTAGTTGTAATTAAAATGCTGAATTTTTTCTCCCTTAATCTCTCAAAAAATTCCCCCTTTTCCTTTATTTTGCCGTGATAAAATATTATGTCCTCATTGCTCACCCCTGTCCTTTCAGCAATTTTATTTATTGTCTCCACTGCCTGCTGAACGAGTAAGGTAGTTGGAAAAATCAAATAGCTTTTCCTGCCCTTCGTTGCCAGAAACAAGGACATTGCTATTCCGAAGGAACTTTTTCCTATTCCAGTTGGAGCAACAGCAGCAAAACTTTCTCCTCTCAATATCCTTTTAGCCCAGAATTTCTGCAAAGCTCTTGCCTTTCCTATGCCTTTCTCAAAAAATTTCAGGAACTCCTGCAATAGTTTTTCTTCCTCAAAATAGCACAGTGGCCTGTTCTTTTCCTTACACTTGTTTTCAAAAATTTCTCTTGTTTCTAGATCTCTACTGCATATGGGACAGAGATTGGCGTATTTTGCTTCAATCATGCAGCTTTTCCTTTATTTTGTGCAGCAGCTCAGCAGGACTCTTCACTGGATATTCGATTTTTTCCAAGATTTCCTCTGCATCTTTTCCCATTATTTTCATTTCATGCAGCCTTTCCTTCAAAGCTTCCTTCTCAGCAGGAAAATCCATGCCTTTTATTGCCGCCAATACATGAACTGCCCAGTCTATTCCTAAAGCTTCCACTTCCTCTTCCTTTATCTCTATCTTTTCCAGCTCGCCCTTCTGCTTCAGCGTCTTGTAAGCAAGCTTTGCTATTCCTCCTGCAATGTGCTCATTTGGCCTTTCTCCTCCTTCCATTATATAGCTCTTCACTTTTTCTTCGTCAGCAGTAGCTATATTCTTTGCAGTCTGCTCTGTTATACCCAACGTCTCTGCTATCTCGCGATATGTCTTTATTGTCTCATTTCTCAGCACAATCACATAAGCTGCCTCTGCTAAAGATGGCAACCACGTTAAGTTGCGATACTCAACCAGCTTTTTCAATCCACCGAGAATTCTTATACTCTCCATAAATACTTTTTCTGCCATCTCATCAACATTTCCCCCTTTTGCCTTTGTTATTATCTCCATTTCATCACCTCCTTATATATTCTGCCAGAGGAGCAATAATATTAACGATGCCAAGCTCAGTAATCTCAAACACCCATGTTCTTGAATCATGCCCGCTCAACCTGCACCCATCTATTCTTATAAGCCTTATAACATCTCCAATCGGCTTTTTGTATAACGAAGCTTCTCTCTGGCTCATAATGAGCTTTTTATCAACAACTATTGTGCCATCAACAATATGAGCAACAGCAAGCCCTCCAGCTGCCTCAACACTCTCACTTGCCTGAGCAGAACGTTTTTGTGAGACAAACAAGCCAGTCTGCCTCCACTTCTTCAGGAAATTGAAAAACTGCCTTACGATCTGGCGCGCCATCACTTCTTTATGCTCATATAAGCCTGTTATGCTATCAATGATTACATTTGTTATTTTCTTCTCTTTAATGGCATATGCCATTGTCTCCATCAATGCCTTTGGATTTTCTCTCAACTCTTCCTCTTCTGAAGCATCTATAACAACTATATTTTTCTCCACTTCATCGAAATCTAAGCTTAATGCTTTGCACTTTTCCTTTATTGCAGAATATAGAAAGTTGGCGGGGCTTTCAACAGTCACAAACAAAACTTTATATCCCTTTGAAGCCTGATAAGCAGCAAACTGCTCCGCAAACAAACTCTTTCCTGTATCCGGTATGCCTGATATATTGAATACAGAAAGATATGGCAATCCTCCAAGTGGCTTTTTAACTAGTGCTCCATCTTCCTCTTCAATTTTGAAAAACATCTCATCTAATTTTGTCCCTGTTGGAATGCCAAATAACTTTGGTGCTTCCTTTGCCAAATCCCCCAGCTCGTGATATTTGTACTCTGGCATTATTAAGATATTGATAAATTCCTTTAAATACTTTCCTCCTTAAACTCTCCCTGCAAATATCTTTCTGCCAGTTTCATGTAAATTTCGGCATTTCTTTTTATCAGCTCCATCAGTTTTTCATCCTGCCTTATAATCCTAGCAGGCACCCCTGCCACCAGGCTATTTGCGGGAATTTTTGTATCAGGTGGCACAATGGCATTGGCGGCTATTATGCATCCTTTTTCAATATATGCGCCATCCAGAACCGTTGCATTAATTCCTATTATACAATCATCTTCTATAGTTGCTCCATGTACAATTGCTCCATGGCCAACTGAGACGCCTTTCCCTATCTTCACAGTATGTTCTGGAGAAGCATGTATTACACAGCAATCCTGCACATTGCTTTCATCCCCTATTTCGATTTTATTCAAATCTCCTCTTATCACTGCATTTTCCCATATGCTACATTTGCTGCCAATAACAACATTTCCAATGATAACAGCTGTTTTTGCGATGTAAGTTCCGCTGCCGATTTTCATAAAAGGAAATGGAAAAGGAGTTTAAATTTATTGAGTTTATTTGAAATCCACCCATAAAAAAATTATAGGGCATTTCGTTTATCTTGTGTGCCGCTATATATGCTCAGAAAAAAATTTCATGCAACAATTTATCCTCTTACAAATTTTTTAGGAAAACACGGAATAAAGCCAAATTTGATAACAACTCTCAGTATTATTTTACTGGCTCCTACATGCTATTTCCTGCTAATCTATCAAAAAATCTATTTCATCATGCTGCTCATCATAATATCTTTTCTGGATGCATTGGATGGCGCTATAGCAGAAAATGCTGGAATGAAAACAGATTTTGGGAGCTTTTATGATGCGTTTGCAGATAGAGTGGTGGAAGGCGTCATATATTTTTCAATAGCCATTGCATACGAAGATTTAGCTTTGTTGTGTTTTATTGCATTAATTCTGTCCTATTTAACAAGCTATATTGCCGCCTGGAAGAAGAATTTGAAATATGTTGGCATTGGAAGCAGGGCAGAAAGAATGGCTATTCTTATTGTATCTTTCGTTATCGACGAAGTTTATTATGGTTTGATTATCATCTCTGCCCTATCATTTATCACAATCATTCATCGTTTCTATCATATAGCCAAAGAGAGTAAATGTTGATTATCCATTTTGTTACCCTGAAACTTTTAAAACAAGAATACATATACCACTTATGGAAAGGATCTTCATTGGAGTGGCATGGCCCTATGCCAATGGCTCATTGCATCTCGGCACTTTAGCTGGCTGTTTATTGCCTGGCGACATTTTCGGAAGATATCACAGAATGAAGGGCAATGAAGTTTTGATGGTTTCAGGCAGCGATGAGCACGGCACCCCGATTACAATAACTGCGGAAAAGGAAGGAGTCTCGCCAAAGGAAATCGTGGATAAATATCATGAAGAACATAAAAGGAGTTTGGAAGAATTTGGAATAAAATTTGAAAATTTCACCAGAACAAGCAATGATTTTCATAAGGAAGTTGTCAAAAAATTTTTCCTGAGATTGTATGATAATGGCTATATTTATCCAAAGAAAATTCAGGCTTTTTACTGCGAGCATTGTCATCGCTTCTTGCCCGATAGATATGTAGAGGGTATCTGCAAATACTGCCATGGAAAGGCAAGAGGTGATCAATGCGAGGAGTGCGGAAGGACTCTGGATATAAATGATATTCTGGAGCCAAAGTGCAAAATCTGTGGCTCTACTCCAGTATTAAAAGAAACGGAACATTTATTCTTCAAACTATCTGCCTTTGAAGAAAAATTGCTGGAATGGCTTAAAGATAAGGATTACTGGAGAGATAATGTTCTCAATTTCACCCTCAATTTCATAAAATCTGGATTGAAAGACAGAGCCATAACCCGTGATTTGCAATGGGGGGTTGAAGTGCCCCTGCCTGGATATGAAAATAAGCGTATATATGTGTGGTTTGATGCGGTCATTGGCTATTTATCTGCTTCCATGGAATGGGCTAAAAAAATTGGGAAGGAAGATGAATGGAAAAAATGGTGGATGGAGGATGCAAAACATTACTACTTTTTGGCCAAAGATAATATACCTTTCCATACCATCATATGGCCTGCAATGCTGATGGGGCATGGTGGCCTGAATTTACCATATGATGTTCCTGCCAACGAATATTTAACGATGTCTGGAGAGCAATTTTCTAAGTCGAGAGGCGTAGGCATATGGTTACCAGATATAGTTAAAAAATTTGATCCTGATACAATACGCTACTATCTTTCCATAAATATGCCTGAAAAGCGCGATACTGACTGGAACTGGGCAGATTATCAGGCAAAAATCAACAATGAGTTAGTTGCGGTATACGGCAATTTTATCCATAGAGTTTTGACTTTCATTCATAAAAATTTTGGGAGGATTCCACCTTATGCGAAAGGCGATGAAAAGGATGAAGAAGTTATAAAGGAAGTGATGAAGAATTTTGAAGAAGTGGGAGGAAGCATAGAAAAATGTCATTTTAAGGAGGGCATTAAGAGGGTTATGAGGATAGCTCAGATTGGAAATCAGTATATGAACGCAAGTGAACCTTGGAGGCTTATAAAGGAAGATGTGGATAGATGCAGGAGCGTAATGCACACATGTGCAAGAATTGTTAAGATTCTTGCCATAGCATCTGCACCATACATGCCCAAGGCAGCAGATAAAATATGGAAAATGCTAGGCTATAAAAACAGCATTCATAACTGTAAATGGGGCGAAGCGATAGAAATAGATGAAAATGAAATCGAAAAGCCGACTCCACTTTTCAGCAAAATCGAAATGGAGGATACAACGGAAGATCCTTTCTCAAAGCTTGATTTAAGAGTGGCTAAAATAATCGATGTTAAAGACCATCCCAATGCAGATAAGCTATATGTTATTGATGTTGATATTGGAGAGGTTGGCAAAAGAAAACTTGTCGCAGGAATAAAACCATGGTATAAAAAAGATGAATTGTTAGGAAAAAAAATCGTTGTTATTATAAATCTCAAGAAAGCAAAAATAAGAGGAATTGAATCTGAAGGGATGCTACTTGCTGTAGATGAAAACGGAAAAGCTGTTTTACTCATAGCCAGCGCAAAAGAAGGAAGCAGGGTATACGTTGAAGGCATTCAACCAAATCCGGAAAAGGAAATAAGCTACGAGGAGTTCAGAAAAATCAAAATGTTGAGCAAGGACAATGCAATAGAATATAAAGGAAAATTGTTGAGAGATGACAGCGATATAATAAAAATTGATAGGCCTGTCAAGGACGGCTACTCTGTTAAATGATTGTTCTGCCAAAACAATTTTGTTCGCCGAAGACAATAAATTTTAAATATAATTATGCATTATGGATATTCAATGATAAAATATAGTACGATTTCACTTCCAAAAGAATTGTATGATAAATTGTTACAATTGATTGAAGAAAAGCCCGAGCTTGGTTATGGAAGCGTTGCCGATTTCTGTAAGGAGGCAATAAGACTTCATGTTGAGGAAATAAAAAGAGAATTAAGAGAAGATTTTCTCAGGAAACTGGATGTTCCTCTGTTACTTAAAAATCTGGAAAGATTATCTGCAATAGACACTGGCATATATGGCAAAATGTTTGAGAAAATAAATGCAATGGCTTTCATGTTTTCCAAGGATTATAAGCTCAAGGAATGTAACTATGAATTTTTCAGTCATCTTGGTTATGCAAGTAAAGAAGAAGTTATAGGAAAGGACATCAATGAATTCTTTGAAAATGAACAGCTGAAAGAGAGAGTGAAAACAGGGAATCTAAAAGATTATGAGGTAAAAGGAATAAGGAAAGATGGGAAGAAAATTGATCTGTTGCTCGATGTTGTTAGAATTGATAAAAATCTTTATGCTGGATGTGCTAAAGACATAACAGTTAAAAATTATGTTATTGAAAAGGAGAAAAGAATAAGACAGCTTTATGAATACATTATTGAGGAAATATCTGATTTGATTGTGGTTGTGCAGGATGGAAAAATAAAGTTTTTGAATAAGAGAGTCGGAATCACGGGATACAGAGCAGAGGAAGTCATCGGAAAGCATTTCCTGGAATTTGTTGCAGATGAGGATAAGGAAAGAATAATGGAGAATTATAGAAAAATGATGGAAGGAAAAGCCGAAGGAAAACCTAGGAAATATAAATTCAAGTTTAAAGACGGAAAAATAGGAGAGATAGAAATATATCCAAAGAAGATAGAATTTGAGGGACGACCAGCATTGTTAGTAGTAGCGCGCCAACCTTCAAAATCATGTTTAATCGAATAAATGTTGTTCCCATTTTTGCATTGATTTGCCAGTGCAAACTAATCTCATTTTGCCAAATGAATTTTAAGGAAAGGATTAATAATCAAAGAATATAATAATTTATGTTTGACTTGCACATTCACACCTGCTATTCCTTGGATGGCACAGAAAAACCTGAAACAATGGCAAAATATTTGAAAAAAAGGAACTTCAGAGGAATGGCTGTTGTTGATCATGACACAGTTAAAGGAGCTTTAAAAGCTAGAAATATCGAAAAGGATTTTCTGGTAATACCTGGGATGGAAATAAAAACTGACAAAGGCCATATACTTGCTTTTGGTATATATGAAGAAATAAAAAGTAAAGAAGCAGAGGAAGCAATTGACGAAATACACGATAAAGGTGGCATAGCCATATTGGCTCATCCTTTTCGATTTTCTCGCCCCATGATTAAAACAGATGTAGTAGAAGCAATAAATGGCAGAAGCTTCCCCTCTCAAAATATAAAGGCGCTGAAATTTGCAAAAGAAAAAAATTTGCCATGCACTGCGGGGAGTGATGCCCATTATTTATGGGAGGCAGGAGTGGCTTATACAATAATGAATGCAGAAAGTATCGATGATGCCATAGAAGAAATTTTGAAAGGAAGGGCGGAGATAAAAGGAGGGCAAACATTCTGGCACCCTTTAAAATGCCAGATTTACTCTTTTTCTTCTTTTGTCAGAAGAGGATTTAGGAGAGTATAACACAATAAATATATCTAGTATCCATATTCATTTTAATGAAGGGAAAACTGATAACATTTGAAGGAATAGATGGCTCAGGAAAAACAACAATTGCCAAACTATTGCATGAAAAGCTGGGAGATAAAGCGGTTTTAACAGCAGAGCCCACAGATAGCTGGATTGGAAAAAGCGTGAAAAGGGCTCTGGAGGAAAAAAGAGATGGAATAACAATTGCCCTTCTTTTCATGGCTGATAGGAATGAGCATATAAGGGAAATAAAAAACTGGATGAAAAAAGGGAAAATAGTAATATGCGATCGCTTTATCGACTCAACATTTGCGTATCAGAAGGAGCACCTCGATATTAAGAATGCGGAGGAATGGATTAGAGAAGTGCACAAACCTTTCTTTATTAAACCAGATTTAACTTTCCTGCTTTATATAGAGCCAGAAAGAGCAATTGAAAGAATAAAAGATAGAAAACTTACATTATACGAATATGTGGATTTTTTAAAAAAGGTGCAGAACAATTATATAAAAATGGCAGAAGAAGAAAAAGAAAGATTTTTCATAATAAATGCAGATAAAGAAAAAGAAAAAATAGTTGAGGAATGCATGCAAATTTTAAGGGAAAGAGGGATAATCTAGATTTCTATTTCCTCTCCTGGCCTCAGTATTATAACTTCTGCTCCTTTCTCCTCCGCAAGCCTTTTGAATTCATTGGGGTCCTGCTTTATAACATCGAAGGTATTGTAATGCATTGGGATATTTACCCTAGCCTTTATCCACTCTGCAGCTATGGCAGCCTGTTTTGCATCCATTGTATATCTCCCCCCTATAGGAAGCAGGGCAACATCTGGCTTGTAAAGTTCGCCAATCAGCTTCATATCAGAAAATAAAGCCGTGTCTCCGGCATGATAAATAACCTTGCCAGAATCTATTATCAAGCCAGCAGGACATGTTGCAATGGCAAAATTTGTTTCATCCAAGCCTGAAGAATGCCAGGCAGGCGTCATTATAATTTCCGTATTCTTTACTTTAATGCTACCACCCATGTTTATTCCCTCTGCCTTCGCTCCTTTTCCAGCGGCATACTGAGCGATTTCATGGATTGCCACCAGTGTTGCATCGTTCTTTTTGGCTATTTCTATGCCGTCTCCGAGATGATCACCATGACCATGAGTTATCGCAACTATGTCCACACTTATATCCTCCGGCTTCTCATTGCATAAAGGGTTGCCTGTGATGAACGGGTCTATGATTATTCTATCATTACCCTCAATAATAAAGCAGGAATGCCCGAGCCATTTCAGTTTCATGATGCTGTAATATACGATGAAAGAAAAATTTTTTGCCTTTCATAATAAGATAACGAAAATTGCTTATTTCTGCTAAATAAGCAATCTTTTTTAATCACTAATATGTCAGCTGAATGGATCTTCCATTTTTCAAAGTTATAAACAAATTTTTCAAGAGGTAAGGATTATTCCATTGTGAAAATAGATGCTAACCTAAAAATAGATGTATTGGACGGCGTGTACAAACCAGCTGAGGATAGCTACTTGCTCATAAAAGCAATAGAAGTTGAGGGAAAAGAAAAAGCCCTTGACATGGGATGTGGAACAGGTATTGTGGCTTTACACCTAGCCAAATATGGATGCGATGTTACAGCAGCAGATGTGAATGAAAAAGCAATAGAAAATACAAAAATAAATGCTGAAAAAAATGGATTTAAAATAAGATGCGTTAAAAGCAATCTATTTTCAAATATAAAGGAAAAATTCGATTTAATTGTATTCAATCCTCCTTATTTGCCCACAAAAAATGAGAATATTGCTTGGGATGGGGGAAAAGGAGGAGTAGAAATAATAAAAGAATTTCTGAAACAGGCAAGAAATCATTTGAATAAAAATGGGAAGATATATATGGTAATGAGCAGCTTAACAGATATTAAAACATTGAAAGAAGATTTCAAAAATATTTATGATTTTAAGGAAGTCGCAAAAGAGAAATTCTTTTTTGAAAAATTGTGTGCTTTTGTAATAAATCCAAAATCAGGATAATATTTCTCTTATTTTTTCTTTAAATTCTTCCATGCTTCCTTCATTTGTCACGACAATATCTGCCATTGCAATAACATCTCCAAGACCCCATGAAAGCTCTCTTTTTTCCCTTCTCTTTAAATCCTCAATATTGATGCTGTCATCCTCTCTCTGTCTTTTCATCATGCGATGGTATCTTGTAGATGGCGAAGCATGTATCGCTACAAGAATGAAATTCTTTATTTTGCTTTTAAATGCTTCCACTTCTTCGATATTTCTTATTCCATCTATGACAATTATTTTTTCTTCGCCTTTTATCTTTTCCAAACATTTTTTTGCCCATATATCTTTTCCATATTTTTTTCTCATCTCATCTGCTATTCTGCCCAGATTTTCGTCATTTATTTCCAGTCCTCTTCTCTTTACCTCTTCTCTAACCTCATCCCCCATGCTTATGACTTTTATTCCCATCTCTTTTGCCACATTAACTGCCTCTGTCTTGCCCGAGCCTGGCATTCCTGTAAATGCAATAACTTTCATATTAATGCATAACCTTTTCCATATATATTTTTACTCAACCTATGCTAACTTTAGATACAACTACTTTTGGGATGAGTGTATCGCTTTTTATTTCATCTACTTCAAAAACATTTATTTTCACATTCTCCTTCAGTTTTTTCTCAAATTCCTTTTTTATTTCTTCCATAACTTTCTTCTTTTCTTTAGCCCCGTCTTCCATAACCAAATAGACATTTATTTTATCTGGCTCTTCCTGAATAATCTGAAATTGCTGGACTATAAAGCTGTTTAATCTTTCCATGACCTTTGCAGGTATTCCAGTTATTGAAAGAGGTGGTACAATTTTTCCACTAGGAAGAACAAGGGCGTCGGTTGTTCTTCCTCCAATTTTTTCTATTAGGGGGGCATTTATGCCGCAGTTGCATTTTTTGGCAAGGGGCATGACGAAATCATTTAAACCATTGTATCTTATTATTG